>CAZEPA010000337.1:0-5321 GCA_964513955.1 uncultured Anaerolineae bacterium
ACCATTCTGGCGGCCGATTCTGCCAACCCGCCCTAAGGGTTAGCGAACCGAGAGTGGGAGATTGAAGATTGGGAGATTGAAGATTGGGAGATTGAAGATTGGGAGATTGGGAGATTGGGAGATTGGGAGATTGGAGATGGGAAGATTGGAGATTAGGCGAAGGCGCGGTAGAGTTGGAGAAGGCCAAAGGCGGTGAGGGCAACGACGGAAATGCCGAGGATGGCGCGGTTGACGTGCGGGCCGAGCGGCCGCGCAAGGCCGAAGAGCAGGATGATGCCCACAAGGGCGCCGACCATCAGCACGTAAAATCCCACCAGGAAGGCAATTCCAAACGCGGGCGCGGCGCGCCAGCCGCTGAGCAAGATGGGGCCGGTCACCAGGCTCCAGTAAAGGTAGGGGCCGGGGTTCAGCGCGTTCATCAGCGCTGCGTGCCAGACGCTCTGCCGCTGGCTGGAGCCAACCCGCTGCCACCGTGACGCATCGAACGAACGCCAGGCCTGCCACGCGCCCCAGGCCAGGTAGAGGATGAAAAGCCCACCGGCCAGGTGGAGGCCGCGCTGCAGCCAGGCTGGCACGCGGCTGAGCACCAGCAGCACCAGCACAATGATGGGGCCGTCGCTGATCAGCGGGGCCAGGGCGGCGGGCAGCGTGCGCCGCCAGCCGTTTTGCATGGTCTGCGACAAGAGATAGGCTTGGAACGGCCCAGGCTGCGCCGCCGCGGCCAGGCCAAGCCCAATGCCTTGAATCAGATAGAGCCACATGCCTGACGCAGCTAACGAGCCAGTGCGGCCACGAAGCGGGCAAACAGTTCATCCGCGTCGTGCGGGCCGGGGCTCGCTTCGGGATGATACTGCACCGAGAACACCGGCCGATCCTTCAGCCGCAGGCCTTCCACCGTGCCATCATTGAGATTCCAGTGCGTAACTTCAGCCTCCGCGGGTAGACTGTCCGGGTCCACGGCGTAGTTGTGATTCTGGCTGGTGATCTGCACGCGGCCGCTGACCAGGTCCTTGACTGGCTGGTTGCCGCCGTGATGCCCAAACTTGAGCTTGTAGGTGCGGCCGCCCAACGCCAGCCCCAGAATCTGATGTCCCAGGCAAATGCCAAAAAGCGGAATGTCGGTCGTCAGGAAGCGCCTGACGGCATCTGCCGCATAGGTCACGGCTGCGGGGTCGCCAGGCCCGTTGGACAAGAAAATGCCAGACGGCGCCAGCGCCAACACCTCGTCGGCGGGCGTATCGGCCGGGACGACTACCACCCGACAGCCGTAGCTGGTGAGGCGGCGCAGGATGTTCCATTTGCTGCCGAAGTCGTACGCCGCAACGAGCGGCGCGCCGGCGGCAACCGTGTGCCTCGAGGCAGGTTCCCAGGCGAGCGCCGTGCCCTCTTCCCAGGTATGCATGTCGGCGCAGGTCACTTCCTTGACCAAATCACGGCCATCCAGGCCAGCCCAGTTCCGCGCCAGTTCCACCAGGCGCGCCGCGGGCGTTCCATCCGTCGAGAGCGCGCCTTTCAGCACGCCGGCCGCGCGCAAATGGCGCGTCAGGCCGCGCGTGTCAATTTCGCTGATGCCGGGAATGCCGTAGCGAGCCAGGTAGGCCGACAGGGACTCGGTGGCGCGCCAATTTGACACCAGCGGGCTGATTTCGCGCACGATGAACCCCTGCACCCAGGGCTGGTTCGATTCCACATCCTCGGCATTGACGCCCACGTTGCCGACATGCGGCGCCGTCATGACCACCATCTGCCCGTGGTACGATGGGTCCGTGAGCACCTCCTGGTAGCCGGTCATGCTCGTATTGAAAACTACCTCGGCCACAACGGTGGCGCTGGCGCCGAAGCCCTCGCCGTGCAGAATGGTCCCATCTTCCAGGGCCAGCATCGCATCCATGTCTTTCATCCTCTCCGCGGGGGCGCACCTTATGCTCAGAAGAATTTTGCCGTGACTGGCGCCAAGATCAGCCGCTTGAGCAGGCCATTGCGGGCCGCCGGGGCCGCGCTGACGGGCGCCGTCGTGACGTCGGGTAACGTCAGCAGCATGGCGACTTCGTCGCAGCGATGGAATTTCGGGCAGTAGATGCACTCCTGCCACACCTTCGGCGAGATGCTCCAACGGTCCACCACCTCGAAGCCCAGGCGCTCGAAAAAACGCGGGCGCAGCGTCAGCGCACAAACCTGTTTGAAGCCGCGCGCCAGCGCCAGATCAAGCAGCTTACCCACCAACAGGCCGCCCAGGCCGTTGCCATGCTGACTGGCATCTACGGCCAGCGAGCGCACCTCGGCCAGGTCAGCCGCCAACGCGGCCAGCGAACCGCAGCCAACCACACGTTCGTCCACGCCTGCGGACTCGGTGTTGACCTCGACCGCCACGAGGAAATCGGGGAGGGCACGCGCAATCTGCGCGGCGCTGCGCGGCAGCATCAAATTCTGCACCGCAAACTGCTCGATCAACGCCGACATACCTGCCGCGTCGGCGGCCTGCGCCGGCCGGATGCTGATCTTTGCCATTTTTACCTCCCTCAACCTCAATCGGATCGCCGAATGAATTCGGGCCGAAAGGGCGTTCCGCCGCAAGGTCGGCCAACGCCGACCGACATCGCGTCCATGCAGATGGACGCCCGGCGGCGCGCCCTTCAGGTGCGATTTCAATCGCTCGCTCTACCATGTTTTCAGAACTGCGTCCAGGCGCTCAACCACGGTGTCCAACTCGGCATCCGTCATGATGAGCGGCGGCGCCAGGCGCAGCACGTCCGGGCCGGCGTTGATCAACACCAGACCGTGCTCGAAACCGGCCTTCACCACATCGCCGGCCGGAATGTCCAACTGCAAGCCGAGGAGAAGGCCCCGGCCGCGCACCTCCAGCACGTGCGGCGAGTTGATCTCCTGCAGCCGTTCCTTGAGCACCTCGCCCTTGCGGTGCACCTCGGCCAGGAAGGCCGGCTGGCTGATGCGGCGCACCACCGCCTCGGCCACGGCCGCCACAAACGGCCCACCAGCGAAGGTGCTGGCATGATCGCCCACAGCCATCACATCGGCCACGCGCTGCGTCATCAGGATCGCGCCCATGGGCAAACCGCCGGCCAACGGCTTGGCGCTGGTGAGCAGATCAGGCGCCACCCCGCAGCCTTGCCAGGCCCACAGGGTGCCCGTGCGTCCCAGGCCGCATTGCACTTCGTCGAAGATCAGCAGCGCGTCGTGGGCGTCGCACAGGTCGCGCAGCCCTTGCAGAAATGCGGGCGTCGCCGCATGAATGCCGCCCTCGCCCTGCAGCGGTTCTACGATCACCGCGCACACATCATCCTGGATGGCGGCAGCGGCGCTGGGCAAGTCGTTGAACTCGGCCACGCGCACGCCTGGCATCAGCGGCTCAAAGGCCTGCTGATACTTCGGGCGCGGCGTTGCCGCCAGCGAGCCAAAAAGGCGGCCGTGGAAAGCATTGCTGAAGGACACGATGTGGAACTTGCCCTCGCCTCGCCGCGTGCGCGCGTATTTGCGCGCGAACTTGAACGCGCCTTCGTTGGCGCTGGCGCCGCACAGGCTGAAATGCACACGCTGCGCAAATCCGCTGGTCTCGACCAGCAGCCTGGCCAGGCGCACGGCCGGGGCGGTGTGATATAGATTGCTGACATGCCACAGACCGGCCGCAGCCTGCTGCGCCGCCGCGGTCAGTTCTGGATCCGCATAGCCCAACGCGTTGACCGCAATGCCCGCCGCACAGTCCAGGTACGCGCGGCCGCGGCTGTCATAGAGCGTGGAGCCGCGGCCCTCGGTGAAAACAAGGTCGGGCCGGGCATAAACCTGCAAGAGATAGTCGTGTTCCGCCTGTATGATGTCGTCCATAGAAACCCTTTTCGTCAGTCTCGTGGTTCTTGCTCAGCCTTCAGCGTTCCGAATTCATCGTTTCATCAAGAATGATGGTGCCGCCGGCCTGCGCCAGGCCATCCAGGTCGGTAATGACGGCCTGGTGGACGCCGACGGCGACGGCTTCGGTGGCGCTGCGCACTTTAGGAATCATGCCCCCAAAAATGAGGCCTTCGTCAATCATCTCTTCGACCTGCGCCACCGTCAAGGCGCGCACGACGCGCCCGGCGACCAGCACGCCTGGCACGTTGGTCACAAAGACCAGGCGGCTGGCCTGCAGACCGTGCGCCAGGGCAGCCGCAACATGATCGGCGTTGACGTTGTAGGTTTGGCCGTCTTCGCCCAGGGACACCGGTGAAATGACCGGCACGAAACCCTGCGCCAGCAGGCGCTGCAAGGGTGGGGCGCGCACGGCGGTGACCTTGCCCACATAACCCAAGTCCAGTTCGTTGGGCTGCCAGCGCGTCACCTGCACCAATCCAGCATCCACGCCGGTCAGGCCGATGGCCTCGATGCCGTGATTGACCAACCAGCGCACCACGCGCGTGTTGACCAGTCCGCTCAGCACCATTTCCACCAGGCGCAGACTCTCCGCGCTGGTCACACGCACGCCCTGCACCATCTCGAACGGCACCTGCAGGCGCTGATGCAGATCGGCAATCTCTTTGCCCCCGCCATGCACGATCACCGGCAGGCTGTCCTCTTGCACCCTTTGCACGGCGGCGACAAACCGGCCGAGGAACGCCGCGTCGTCAATCTCATTTCCGCCGATTTTAATCACCACCACCGGCTTGTGTTCACTCATCAACGATCCCCTTCCCCAAAACGCTCGAATGTCGAGTAGCCAGTGCAAAGTACAAAGGGTAAAGTGCAAAGCATGTCGCCGCACTTTGCACTTTGTATTTTGCACTTTGTACTACAATAGCGCCGTCGTCTCCGGCAGGCCCCACATCACATTCATGTTTTGCACCGCCTGCCCGCTTGCGCCCTTGAGCAGATTGTCAATGCTGCTGGTCACGATCAGCAGATTGTCGGCCTGCGGACTGAGGCCCACGGCGCAGCGGTTAGTGCCGACGGTATGCCGCAGCGTCGCCACCTGGTTCAAGCCCAGCAGGTGGATGAACGGCTCGCCCTGGTACGCGTCGCGGTAGAGGCTGAGCAGCGCCTCCCCGCTCTGCTTCTCCGGCAATTCCACGTACAGCGTGCTCAGAATGCCGCGGTTGACCGGCAGCAGGTGCGGTGAAAAGATCATCTGGAACGCGGCCGGCGCCAGGCGCGCCTGCGCGGTCAGCTGCTCTTCCATTTCAGGCAGATGGCGATGCTGGCGGCCGATGCTGTAGGGCGAGAAGTTTTCGTTGGCCTCCACAAAATGGCTGCTCAATCTCAGCCCGCGTCCCGCGCCGCTGACGCCTGATTTGCTATCCGCAATCACGCGTCCGCGCAGCAGGCCCGCGCGCGCC
>CAZEPA010000338.1:0-5319 GCA_964513955.1 uncultured Anaerolineae bacterium
TTGATCTGATGTCGTCAGACGCCGAGCAGGCCGAATGGTATGTTCTTGGTTTGTATACTGTTTTTGCTTCGCCCTTCGCATCTTTTACGATCTCTTTACGCCGACGGGTTATACTTCTCGCATGCAAATCGCCAGGACACCCTGGCTAGATTGAAAACGACAGGAGTAGAAACGACGATGCCTAACCAAGCCATTGACGATAAGGCAACCCCAACCCCATCGCTCAGCCCCATGGAGCAGCTGGCGAAGGATATCAACGAGCTGCAGGCGCGCTATGAAGACCTGCAGAACAAGGTCAAATTGGGCCATCTGCGCCAACAGGTGAGCCAGGCCGCTGACCAGGTGAAGGCTGCAGCCGATACGTTGACCTCCGCGCGTGGGCGCGGCTACGCCTTGGACAAGAGCCTCGATGAGGGCATGAGCAGCCTGAACGGGCAGTGGGCGCAGGCGCAGGCCGCAGCTATTAAGCAGATGGACGAAGAGGCGCCCGCGCTGGCAGCCAGCCTTCAGCCCTTGGAAAGCCGGATGTTGATGATGGTGGCGGCTTCGACCAATCCCGCCGTGGCGCAGCCGATGGTGGCCGTGGTCAGGACCACGCTGGATGCCGTCGAGAAGCGGCTGAAAACGCTTGAGGAAAGCATCGCGTCGCTGCTGAAGCCGCCTGCGGAGCAGGCCAAGGCGCTGGACGCGCGGCTCAGCACGATCAACGACATGCTGAAGCTGTTTGACGAGGCGACCTTCAAGCTGCAGCCCGGGGAATCGCCAGTGGCTGTGGAGCGCGCGGCGTGGTTCCGTCACGGCGACAAGAAGGCCGATGATGATCCCGACGGCTTTATCTTCCTGACCACGCAGCGCCTGTTATTCGAGCAAAACGAGAAGGTAGCCACCAAGAAGTTCCTGTTCATCACCACCGCATCGGAGACGATCCACCAGCTGCTGCTGGACGTACCGCTGGCGCACGTGGGCGCGATTACCCCGCGCGACATGGGCTTCCTGGGCCTGGGCGAGCACATGGAGGTCGCCTTCGAAGGCGCTTCCGTGCCATCTGCGCATTTCCAATTGGGCGCGGATAACGTCAAGTGGCAAAAGATGATAGAAGACGCAAAGGCGGGTGCTTGATTGAAGATTACAGATTAAAGATAGCAGACACTTTGCACTAAAAAACACCACCCTCGTGCCTACGGGCGCAAGGGTGGTGTTTTTATGGGCGGGGTGCGAGCTTATTCGCTGGCCGGCCGGCTGCGTTCTTCAGTCGGTTCGGCGCCGGACGGCTTGGGCAGGCGCTGCGCAGGTGCAGAGCCGGCATGCGGATCCGGTTGGACATCGCCGATGAACGGCACAGTCAACGCCACATCGTCAATATAGAAGGAACTGCTGTACGACGAGTCGGTGGTGGCGCGGAAGCGCAGCGTGACTGTTTGCCCCGCGTACGCGGCCAGGCTGACAGTGCCCTGCACAAAACCGCTGGTGGCATTAGACGAGCACAGGTTGTAGGTCTTGACGTCGGTGGTGTTGATGCGCACCCGACCATAGTCATAGCCGCAGACATCCGTCGAGGTGATGCGGTACCAGTAGCTCAAGGTGCCGCCGGTCGCGGGCACCACGATGACCTGACTGATCTCAGCCGTATCGTTATTGGCGCCGCCCAACCAGGCGCGCCAGGAGCCGAGGTGCGCAGTGCCGGTGCTCACCAGCGCGTACCCAAAGGTGTCGGATTCAGCCCAGCCCACGTTGCGGCCCGACTCGAAACCGGGGTTGACGATCGTGCCAGAGCCTGAAGGCGTGGGTGTGCGTGTGGGGGTTGCCGTGGCTGCGCCTGGCGTAGGCGTGCGTGTCGGCGTGGCCGTGGGGCCAGTGGGGGTCGGCGTGCGCGTCGCCGTGGCGGGCGCTGATGTGGGCGTCGCGGTGGCGCTGCTTGGTGTGGCGGTGGCGCCGCCTGAGCCGCAGATAGGCCCGTTCATCTTGACCGCTTCCAGCGCGTTGCGCACATTCGTGCAGTCAGCCGAGGCTGCGCCGTAGAGATCGCCGCAGGAACGGATAAGCCCGTTGTAGTTGTCGAGCATCTTGGCCGAACTGGTCAGGTAGACCGTGTTCGTGCGATATTCGATCGCGGCCGATTTGTCCATGCCGAGCGCGGCGATGGTATAGCCGTTGAAGGTGCCGCCATCTACCATGAGCGCAAAGGCCTTGTTGGGCACGCCCGAATTGGTGTGAACACCGCCGCTGTCAGACGAACCGCAGTAGTAGTAGGTGCTGTTGGTGCGGTCGGGATCGCTGAAGCGGGTGGGGTCCATCATGTCGCGAATCGCGCCGATGCCGGGAATGTCCTCGCCCATGTCCCAGCGCACGGCGGCGCTGTCGTTGCCGCCGGCGTTGGTCAGGTCAACTGCTTCGCCAAAGATGTCGGAGTAGCTCTCATTGAGCGCGCCTGACTGATTGGAATAGACGAGGGCGGAGGAATACTCGGTAACGCCGTGGCTCAACTCATGCGCGACCACATCATCAGCCGCGGCGAAGCCGTCGCCATAGGTCATCTTGGAGCCGTCCCAGAATGCGTTCTGGTAGCCCGAGCTATAGCAGACGTAGGAATTGAGCGCGCCGCCGGCGTTGTTGTAGGAATCACGACCGTAACGGTTGAAGTAGAAGTTATACGTGTCGCCAGCATAGTCGTGCGCGTTGTTGACGTCGGTGGGCGTACAGCTCGGCGCCGTGGTCACCGCCGCCTGCGATTCTGTGCGGGCCAGCGTGGCCGACGTGTAAGACGTGCCATGCTTCATATTATAGGTGTTGCGGTTGCGGCCATCAGTAACGGCCGGGTAGCTGAAGCGCACCTCAGCTGACTGCGCATCCACGAAAACCCACATCGCCAGGTGCGGCTGCGACGTCGAATCTACGCGCAGGCGATAGGCGAGTCCGCTGCGGCCGGGCTGATCGGTAATCAGGCCTGGGTTCAGAATGACCAGGCTGCGCTCGGCGATGAAGGCATCGGCGGCGGCTACCTGGCTGAGCCCAGCCATGTCCACGAGACTGGTCTTGGCCGTGGCTGTGGTGTTGACGGCGGCGGCGTCCGGCAGGGTGTAGCCGTTGACCGCCAGGACATTGCCCTGAGCATCGAGGTGCACAATCAGGTCAGCGCCAAAGACCGGCACGCCGTTCTGCTGCTGGGCAAAGCGGACATGCGTTTGATTGAGCTTGTCCGCATTGACCGAAGTCAAACTGAGCTGGCTGGTCTGGTCAGTCAATCCAAAGAGGGCACCGTAGCTGCCCAGGAAAGCGCGCGCCGTGGCTTCGGGGCTGCCGACACCCGCGAACTCCGATGTGAGGACGCCTTGATCGGCAACCACAAAGCGCGCCACGCCTGTCACCGGGTTGACATCAACCCGCAGCGCGCCCTGCGCCTGGCGTTGTAGTTTCGCCTGGGGGCCGTCATCCTGCCAGGTGGGCGCGGCCATGACCGCGCCTGCCAGCAATGTGAGGAGGAGGAGCACGCCGCCGATCAAGGCGACGCGACGTTGAAGAGACGACGACGATTGAACCGATGACTTCATTGCAGTACTAAGCCTCCCTATCAGTTGACATAACTACTTACGCGCGGCGCACACCCTGGCGCCTAGAGGGCTCAAAACGGTGAGGGCTTATTATAGGCGAATCGGGCCGCGAGGCAAATTGCGTCGCGCGTGCGGCCTGCCTGTTACCATCAATTCCGAAGTCGGATGGGAAACTGCCGGCGTCTGGAGAAGCGGAGCTTCAACCTCAATCACGGCGTTTCGCCGACCGCGCCCGATGGGCAAGTAAATGGGACGCTGATTCCGCGCAGGCGCCGGGCCACCCAGGCGGCTTGATCTATACCTGACCGACAATTGCCCGACCTGCGGTAACGGCGAATTAACGCCGTCTTTACCGAATCTTAACAACTTCGTGCTATAGTGAGGAGAGCGTTTTTTGCAAGAAACGCTTGATGTTGTCTTGAGCAGAGGAGCACAATAATCATGAATCGAACGCTGCAGATCATCCTGGGCGTTGTCCTGCTGGTTGCGGTGGCCGGAGGTAGTTTTTATGGCGGCACGTTGTATGGCCGCAGCCAGGCGCAAACCAATTTTCTGGCGCGGCGCACGGGCGGCGCACCAGGCGCCGGCGGCTTATTTGGCGATCCCAACCAGGCCGGAAACGCACGCCGCGGCAACGGCCAGGCCGGTTTCTTGTTCGGCCAGATCGAAGAGATTCGCGAGGGCGTCCTGATCGTGACCGACAGCAATGGTAAGCAGACGCAGGTGCAGGTGACCGATACGACGCTGATTGAGAAGAACGCCTCGGTCAAGGTTACTGATCTGCAGAAGGGCGAAACGGTCGTTGTTTCTGGGTCACCCGGCAGCGACGGCAGCATTACCGCACGCTCGGTGCAGGTTGCCCCTGCGGGCCGATTTGGTCCAGGCGGGGCTGCCCCAACAGGCCAATAAGCCCGACGGATCGGGGGTTGAAATGAAAGCAGTGCGCTTTGCCGTGCTGGCGTTAGTGATCATCGCCATCGCCGTCGGCGGGTTCCTATTTCTGCGCGGTCGCACGACGTCCAGTGCGAGCAGCACGGCAGCCAGCGGCTACACGCAGGTGGTGGATGTGCAGCGGGGGAATCTCAGCGCCAGCCTGAGTGTGGTCGGCCAGGTGGAAGCGGTGCAGCAGGCGAATCTGAACTTTAGCCGCCTCAGCGGCACGACCAAGCTGGCGACGCTGGATGTGGCGGCGGGCAACACCGTGACGGCATCCCAGATGCTGGCGACCATTGACCCGGCGCCTTACCGGCAGGCGCTTGACCAGGCGCAGAGCGATTTGCAGACCGCGGAGGCGAGCCTGGCCGATCTCAAGGCCGCCGTGACCGATCTGGCGCGCGCCCAGGCGGATCTAGCCATTGCGCAGGCCAATGTTCAGATGCAGGCCGCGCAGGACACGCTCTCAAACCTCTTGCACCCGGACATTGCCGACCTGAGGGTGAAGGTGGCAGATGCCGAGCGCGCGTTGACCGAAGCTACGAACACGCTGGCGTCGCTGCAAGCGGACAAGGCGACCGCAGATCGCCTCACCAAACTACGTGACACGGAGGCCAAGACGGCTGCCGAGCACGCGCGCCTGGCGGCCGAATCATACAACGATGCCTTCCACCAGGATCGCGTGCTTGTTGCCTTTAACACGATGATGAACGCCTATGATGCGCGCATGACCGCCGAACTCCAACAGCAGGCCGATCTACTTAAGGCGCAGATGCAGGCGCGCAAGGCGCAATCCACGCTGGCGGATGCACAGAAGGCGCTGGCGGAGGCGCTGGCG
>CAZEPA010000339.1:0-5298 GCA_964513955.1 uncultured Anaerolineae bacterium
TTTGACCGCAGAGCATGCAGGCTGTCCGTTCTTCCTCGCACCTGCGCCGCCGGAGGCGCCGCCAGCGCCAGCCAGTGTGCGGCCGATGCTGCCTTCTGACTGGCGCCGCCTGCTGCCGTGGGCGGCGTTGGGGGCGCTGCTGCTCGTGGCGGCCTTTGTCTACGGTCGCGACCTGCTCAGCCCGCCTGTGCCGCCGGCCACCGCGGTCGTGTTGACAACGCCGCCGGTCGTCACACCTAGCGTCGCGCCCAGCGCCGCGCTAACGCCGCCACCAGCCAGCCAGCCGATCCTGTTTGCCACGCCCACGCCGGAGCCAGGCGGCCAGGTGCTCACGCTCAGCCCCAAGGGCGGTGAAGCCGGCTGGTGGAGCAGCGGCGAGGCCCGCGGCAATCACCTGGGCGATTCGTTCCTCTACGCTGGCTACTTCAAGCAAGAGGTTTTCACCAGCCTGGCGCGCTTCGACATCAGCCGGCTGCCGCGCGGCGCGGCGGTACGGGAGGCCATCCTGCGCCTCAGCGGACTGAACGCCGAACGTTTCCAGGCCGCGCCCGGCGGCGCCTGGTCTGTACAGATGCTCGCCGTCAAAGCCCTGCCGGACCTGGCCCGCGCCGATTTCCAAACCGTCTTCAATGCCCCGGTCGCGGTCAGTCTCTTTCCGGTGTTGAGCGCCGCGGACCTGGCGCCCAACACGGTCAACACCTGGACGCTGGACGCCGCGGCCCGTACGTGGCTGGCTGCCCAGGTGACGGATGGCGCAGCCGCGGTCATCCTACGCCTCAGCGGCCCAACCGGCGGCGATGATACGCTCTTTGCCTGGGACAGCGGCAGCGGGCCGGCTACAGCCGGCAACCCGCCGCTGCTGGTTGTCAGCCTCGGCCCGCCGCCGCCCACCCCGCCACCCTTGCCCACCGACGCGGTCATCGTGGCTACCCTGACGCCCGCGCCCGCCAATATCCTGACCGCCGCGGTGGTGATCCAAACGGCCACGGCCCTGGCGACCAGCCAGGGCACCCCCACGCCGCTGCCTTACCGCGTCGTCACGCCCAGCCCCATGCCCGCCAACCTGGCGACTGTGCAGGCGCTGGCTCTGCAGGCAGGGAAACCGCCTGTGGTCCCGCACACCCCAACGCCGGCCAACGCGGTCACCGCGACAGCCAATGCCGTCTTTGCTACGGCCGTGGCGGTGACGACCGGCACCTTCACGCCGGTTCCCGCGGATGCCGTCACCCCGGTGGTCGTGCTGCCCACGGCGGTTCCGCAGAACGTGCTCACGGCGGTGGCGCAGCTGCGCGCGGCCGCAGCCGCAGCCACGACCACCGGCACACCCACGCCCTTGCCCTGGAACGTGGTGGTTGCCACGCCCACCCCAATCCCGCTCCTGCTCACGGCCACGCCCTTCCCGGCAAATGCCGCCACCGCGGTCTACCAGTCCGCCTACGCCACGCTTGTGGCCCTGACAACCGGCACCTTCACGCCGCTGCCGCCGGACGCCACCGTGATCGTGCCGGCTTCGGCGCCGTTGTTGGTATTTCGTACACCCGTGCCTGGCGATGCGCTGCCGCCAGCCATCGCCGCGGCGCTGACGCCGATCGCGGCCCCAACTCCCGCGCCCACCGCGCTGCCCGATGACCTGCGTGCGTACATCCTCTTCACCAGCGATCGTGAGGGCGCGCCGGCCTTGCTGGCTTATGCCCCCAACGCGCGGCGGCTGGCCTTCCTCTCTCAGGCCTGGCCCTACTCTCTCGCGCTGGCTGCGGCCAGCCGCTCGCCGGACGGCGCGTTCACCCTGCTGGTGCAGCCAGATGCGCAGCGCGTGCCGCAGATTTTCATCCAAGACACCATCAGCAATACGATCCGACCATTGACCACCGGCGCTCGCGCCAGCTTCGAGCCTGGTTGGTCGCCGCGCGGCGATTTCATCGTCTTCGTCTCCCAGGAGACAGGCAACGATGAAATTTTCCGCATGCGACCGGACGGCACGGATCGCCAACGTCTGACCGACAATCCGGCCGCGGATCGCAGCCCGTCGTGGTCGCCCAACGGCGCGCGCATCGTCTTCTGGTCCAACCGCGAGACCGGTCGCCGTCAGCTGTGGATCATGAACGCCGACGGCAGCGAGCAAACCCGCCTGCTCGAATCACCCTACAACGATTGGAACCCGGTCTGGATTCGGTAGGGGCACACGCCGCCATCCCGAATTTGACCGATCGTCGAACCGCAAAAAACGCAAGAGCACAAAGATGCTGCCACTTGGCGACTGGTTTGTCGTTTCTATGCGTTCTTTGTGTTCTGTGTGGTTGAAGTCGGCGCCGCACTTGGAATCGCTGAGGGGCTTGCCTTGTGCTTTGTGCGCGCGGCCCATTTCTGTTATACTGTCGCTAACCCTGTTTAGTTAAGGACAACGATTCGTGGAACTCAAAGAGTATATCCTTCCCCTGCGCAAATGGTGGTGGCTGATCGTCGCCGCGACGCTGGTGGCAACCGTGTCCAGCCTGATCGCTACCAGCCGGCAGGCGCCCATCTACCAGACGCGTACCACGATCATGGTGGGCCGCGCGATCGAAAACCCTAATCCCAACGGCAGCGACTTTTGGCTGATGCAGCAGTTGGCTGGCACCTATGCCGACATCGCCAAGCGCGCGCCCGTGCAGGATGCGACCAAGGCCGCGCTGGGGTTGACCTGGCTGCCCGATTACACCGTGCGCGTGGTGCCCAATACCCAGCTCGTTGAAATCTCCGTCGTGGACACCTCGCCTCCGCGTGCGCGGGCCGTCGCCGGCGAGCTGGCCAATCAGCTCATTCTGCAGACGCCTATGCAGCCTGGCAGCGAGATGGACCAGCGCCAGGTCTTCATCAAGACACAGCTCGACGATCTAGAAGTCAAAATCAAGGATACGCAGGCGGAGATTGCCAAGAAGCAGGCAGACCTGGGCAACCTGTTCAGCGCGCGCCAGATTGCCGACACCCAAACCCAGATCGCGGCCTTGCAAACCAAGCTGGCCACCTTGCAGGCCAATTATGCCGCGCTGCTAAGCAACACGCAGCAGGGCGCGATCAATACCATCAGTGTCATCGAGGCGGCCGCCCTGCCCACTTCCCCCATTGGACCGAACAAGCCAGCCACGATTCTGCTGGCGGCTGTAATTGGCTTCATCCTGGCCGCGGGCGCCGCCTTCTTACTGGAATACCTGGACGACTCGCTCAAAAACCCGGACGACGTGCAAAAGGCCCTCGCACTGACCACCCTCGGCGCCATTCCAGTCATGCCGGAGACGGCCACGCAAGGCGAATTGGCGGTTGTCGCCAGCAGTCACTCGATGGCCAGCGAAGCCTTCCGCGTCTTGCGCACCAATCTGCGCTTTGCGGGCGTGGATCGGCCCCTCAAGACGGTTCTCATCACCAGTCCATCGCCCAGCGAGGGCAAATCATTGACCGTGGCCAACCTGGGCGCAGCCCTGGCGCAAGCCGGCGAGCGCGTGATCCTCGTGGACACCGATCTGCACCGGCCACGTTTGCATCGCATATTTAGCCTGCGCAACAACCGCGGCGTCACCAGTGCGCTGTTGGAGGAGCATCCCGATCTGGACGGCCTGCTGCAGGAAAGCACAGTGCCAGGACTCCAGATACTGACCTCCGGCCCCTTACCCCCCAATGCCTCCGAACTGCTGGGGTCCGCGCGGATGCGCGAGCTGCTGGCCGCGTTGGGCAGCCAGGCCGATGTGCTTCTCCTGGACAGCCCGCCCGCTACGGCCCTGGCCGATGCCGCCGTACTGGCCACCCAGACCGACGGCGTCTTGTTGGTCCTGGATTCAGGCGCCACCCGCCGCGAGGTCGCCCGGCGGGCCATGGAGGCCCTGCACCGCGTGAATGCGCGCGTGGTCGGCGCCATCCTCAACCGTTTGCCAACCAGCGGCGGCGGTTATTACTATTACTATTACTATCACGGCCGCTACCATTCATCAGACGACGGCAAGCCAGGCGGCAGCTCTTCCCGCAGAACCCCGCGCTGGCGTGAGCTGTGGGAGCGCTGGAGCCGGCGTTTACCCCTGCGCCGGCAGCCCGTGAAAGACGCCAGGTGATCTACGATTGCGCAGGGTCGCCGTGGCGCGCGGCGGGCCGCGGGAGATGGAGATCGTGGCTGCCGCGCACCCGCGCTGGGTCCGTCCCTTGACCCAACTTTCGCTGGCTGGCTTCATCGCCCGGTTGACCGCCGGCGCCGCGCTTCCCACCCTCACCGCTGCGGCCTGGGAGCAGCTCGGCCGTGAGCTGGTGGCGCACGACCTGGCGCCGTTTGCCTATGCACGCCTGCGTTCCACCGTCGCCTGGAGTGAAATCCCATCTGGCGCGCGCGCCGCGCTCAGCGCGGCCTTCCAGGCATCCAGCGTACGCACTTACTTCCTGGAAAACGAATTGGCCCACGTCGTCGCGGCCCTGGCCGCGGCCGGCGTTCCGGTGATGCTTCTCAAGGGCGCGGCCCTCGGCCGCCTTGTGTACGACAGCCCGGCCGAGCGTCCCATCAACGATTTCGATCTCCTGGCGCCGCCGGGCCAGGTTGACGCGGCGCTGCGCATCCTCGCCGCCCGCGGCTACGAAGCCCAGGGGTTGTTCTGGCTCTCGGCCTGGCAGCGCCGCTACCGGGCCGAAGCGCCGCTGATCTGCCGAACGCCCGACCGCTGGCGGCTGCTGATCGAACTGCACTGGACGCTGGTTGAGCTGCCCTACTACATTGACGCCATTCCGATCGCCGATATCTGGGCCACCGCCACGCCTGCGCCGGGCCTGCCGGGCGCTCATCTGCCCGATCCTGCCGCGCTGCTGCTGCACAGCTGCGCGCATGTCGCCTTTCACCACAGCACGGAGGAGCGCCTCCTCTGGTTGTTGGATATTGATCGGTTGGTGCGCCGCGCCGCGCTGGATTGGGAAATGGTGTTGGCGCGTGCGGCGGCCTGGCAGCTAACCACCGTCCTGGCCGGCCGTCTGGCGTTGGCGCAGGCGCAGTTGGATACCCCCATACCGCCGGCTGTGACGAAGCGCTTGCGTGAGGCGCCGCGTCAGCCGTGGGAGGAGCGCATGATCGGTTTGGGAGACGAAAAGCCTGGCCGCGCCTGGCGGCGCGCCTATGTCAGTTGGCAGGCGTTTGGCGGCCGCCAACGCGCACGCTATGCGGCCTGGTTGGGACTGCGCAGCCTGCTCTGGCTGCCAGAAACAATCGTGCGCCAACGCCAGCAGCGCGCCGCGGCCCGGTTCGCCCCAGTGAGGCCATCCTATGGTTGACGCGTTCACGCTGGCTGTCGCCGG
>CAZEPA010000340.1:0-5284 GCA_964513955.1 uncultured Anaerolineae bacterium
ACCAAGCAGTTTACTGCATTTTGCTTATCGTGCTTAAATGTTAGCGAACCGTGAGATTGAAGATTGAAGATTGAAGATTGGTAGCGAGCAAGAATATTCGTAACCCCTAACCTTCAATCTGTAATCTGTAATCTGTAATCTGTAATCTGTAATCTGTAATCTGTAATCTCACAAGGGGGAACTTATGATCGTCGTCATGAAGCCAGGGGCAACGGCTGGCGAGATTGGGGCAGTGATTGCCAGGGTGCAGGAATTAGGCTTGATGCCGCATCCCATCTACGGCGAGGAGCACACGGTGGTTGCCATCGTGGGCAGCGAACGCAAGGTGGACAAGGAGATTTTCGAGGTAATGCCCGGCGTCGAGCGGACGATGGTGGTCATGCACCCCTTCAAGCTCGCCAGCCGCACCTCGAAGCCGGAAGATACCGTGATCGCCCTCAACGGCGTCAAGATCGGCGGCAAGAAGCTGACGATCATGGCCGGGCCGTGTTCGGTGGAAAGCCGCAGCCAGGTGCTGGAAACGGCCTGGGCGGTCAAAGAAGCCGGCGCCGCCATCCTGCGCGGCGGCGCGTTCAAGCCGCGCAGTTCACCCTACAGTTTCCAGGGCTTAGGCCTCAAAGGCCTGGAGTACCTGGCCGAAGCGCGTGAACAGACCGGGCTGTATATCGTCACTGAGGTGATGACGCCAGAAGCGGTGCCCATGGTGGCCGAATACGCGGATATCATGCAGATCGGCGCGCGCAACATGCAGAACTACGGCTTGCTGCACGCGGTGGGCAAGATCCAGCGCCCGGTTCTGCTCAAGCGCGGGCTGATGTCCACGATTGAGGAACTGCTCATGTCAGCCGAATATATCCTGAGCAATGGCAATTACCGCGTGATGCTGTGCGAGCGCGGCATCCGCACGTTCGAGACCTACACCCGCAATACGTTTGACCTCAACGCGGTGCCGGTGCTCAAGCAGCTCAGTCATCTGCCGGTGATCGCTGACCCCAGTCATGCCACGGGCAAATCGGAATTGGTGATTCCCATGGCGCGCGCGGCCATCGCAGCCGGCGCGGATGGTCTCATTCTGGAAGTCCACCCAACCCCCGAAACGGCCCTGTCAGACGGTGCGCAAAGCCTCAAGCCGGAGAAGTTCGCGCAACTGATGCAGGAGCTGAAGCGCATCGCCGCGGCCATGGATCGCGAGCTGTAGAAGCCGTAGAAGGGAGGCAAGCATGATCATTGTCATGAAACCAGGGGCCTCAGAGGCCGATATTCGCACGGTCGTGACGCGCGTCGAGCGCATGGGTTACAAGGTGCACCTGAGCCAGGGCGAGGCGCGCACCGTGATCGGCGTTGTGGGCGAGAAGCCCATCGTGGAGCGCGAGCAGTTCGATATGATGGAAGGCGTCGAGAAGACGGTGCGCATCCTGCAGCCGTTCAAGCTGGCCGGCCGCGAATTTCATCCGGCGGACACGGTGATTGACGTCAACGGCGTCAAGATCGGCGGGGCTCAGATCGTGCTGATGGCCGGGCCTTGCTCGGTTGAAAGCGAGGCGCAGCTGCTGGAGACGGCCTGGGCGGTCAAAGAGGCAGGCGCGCACATTCTGCGCGGCGGCGCATTCAAGCCGCGCAGCTCGCCCTACAGTTTCCAGGGGATGGGCGAGGAGGGGCTGAAAATCCTGGCCGAGGCGCGTGCGCAGACCGGCCTGCCCATCGTCACCGAAGTCATGGCGCCGGAGCAGGTTCCCCTGGTGGCCGACTACAGCGACATCCTGCAGATTGGCGCGCGCAACATGCAAAACTACGCGCTGCTGCACGCGGTGGGCCGCAGCCATCGCCCGGTCTTCCTGAAGCGCGGCATGATGTCCACGATTGAGGAATGGCTGATGTCAGCTGAGTATGTGCTGAGCAACGGCAATTACCAGGTGATGCTGTGCGAGCGCGGCATCCGCACCTTTGAACGCTATACGCGCAACACCCTGGACATCAACGCCATTCCGGTGCTCAAACAGCTCAGCCATCTGCCCGTGATCGGCGATCCCAGTCATGCGACCGGCAAATGGGATTTGGTTGCGGCCACGGCCAAGGCCTGCGTCGCGGCCGGCGCGGATGGCCTAATGATCGAAGTGCACCCGCACCCGGCCGACGCCCTCTCGGATGGCGCGCAAAGCCTGAAACCGGAAAAATTCGCCCAGTTGGTGCAGGAAGTGAGCGCGGTCGCGGCCGCGGTTGGACGCACGCTGTAAGTGCGCCAAGAAGGCCTTTTGACTTAGTTGTGGTAAAATGGCAGCCATGAAACACACTCCATGTATCATACGGCCCACTCAGGGACTAAGCTTGTTATGACCACAGAACCTACCATGGACCTGGAGCATCCTTGCCCGTACGTCAGCACCAGTTTCGATCGAACCGTTCATTTTGGCTATCCTACCCACGAAAACGTTTGTTTCGCGACCGGACGCGCCGCAGGGATCGAAAATGGACACCAGGGTGTTTACTGCCTGACTCCACAACACGCGCAGTGCCCTCGCTACCTACAAGCCATCGGCTCACCCAGTGCGCCGGTCATCGCCGAGGCTGAAGCGCCGCGTGAACGCGTGCCCGCGGGGAGTCTGCGCTATGCGCTGCTAGGCATCGCGGTAGTCCTCGTGGCCGTGTTGTTAGTCTGGCTCTGGCCTCAGATTCGCAAATTGGTGACGCCGCCTGTCGCGGCCACAGCCGTGCGCGCCACGGCCACACCGCTGAGCACCCAGGCGACTGAGCCTACCGCCACGCCGTTCGTTCTGCAAGCCGTGAAGAGTACGCCGGGACCAACTTCAGTGAACACACCCACGATTCCTCCAACGTCTACGAACACGCCGACGACCATGGTCGCAGCAACGGCCACGCCGACGACCACCGCTACGGCCACCGCCGCAGCCACGTCCACGTCCGCACCCACGGCGACGGCCACGCAGCCAAATACGCCGACGGCGCGCCCAACCGATACGCCGACGGCGCGCCCAACCGATACGCCGACGCGCCAGCCGACCGCGACGCCGGTCGGTGTGAACGCCGCGCCCATTCTGCGCGCACCGGCCAACAACACCGATGCCAGCGGGTTGGTCACGTTCAGTTGGGATTGGCTTGGCCCGCCGCTGACCCCTGACCAGGGTTTTGAGGTGCGCATCTGGCGCGCGGATCAGCCCGATCACTACGGAGCCGCGGCTCCGGTGCGGAACAACAGCACAACGATTGACCTGACTGGCGCCTATGGCGTGCAGCAGGGAGGCAGCGGTCTTTATTTCTGGACCGTGGCCGTGGTTGGACTCAACCCTTATCAGCGGATTGGGCCTGAGGCGGCGGCCCGCCAGCTGATGATCGAACTGGCAGGCGGCGGTCCCACCCCGGCGCCCACCTTGCCGCCCTAAGATCAAAACCAACGTCATGAGGTTCCACTGATCATGCATCTCGACGCACCGCGGGCGCGCCTGCACCCGTTCTGGGGTTTGCTCTTCGTTGGCGCCCTTTCCATCGTTTTCTTGCTTTCGGGGGCCGGGCCGACCGCCGCGACCGCGCCAGCCGCAGACATCAGCGGCTGGGCGAATGTCAGCGCGCTGCCAGAGGCGCTCGACAGCACAGCCGCGGCGGTCATTGGCGATTGGCTGTACGTGATCGGCGGTCGTACGGCGGCGGGTGAGGCTCGAGCCGCGGTGCTGCGGGCGCGCATCAACGCCAATGGCACGCTCGGCGCCTGGCAGACCACCACGCCGCTGCCTGTTGCGCTCTACAGTCACGCGGCTGCTGCCAGCGGCAGCCGGCTCTACGTCGTGGCGGGCTACAGCACAAACTATGAGCGCACTGTCTACACGGCGGCGGCGGCCGCCGATGGCTCGCTTTCGACCTGGCAAACGCTGACGCCCCTGCCCGTTGGGCAGCAGCGCGTCACCCATGCTGCCACCGTCGTCGGCAATCAACTCATCGTCAGCGGCGGCTACTTCGGCTCGCCCCTGGCATCGGTTTGGCAGGCCGCCATTCAGGCTGACGGCAGCCTGGCGGCATGGAGGGCCGCCCCGGCTCTGCCGTCGCCGCTCTACCGGCTGAGCGCGGCGACGGCGGACAATGCCCTCTGGGTGAGCGGCGGCCGGCCGACCACGACGACGATCTCAGCCCAAGTCTACCGGGCGCGGCTGCAGAGTAACGGAAATTTGGGCAGTTGGGAAAACCTGGGCGCAGCGCTGCCGGAAGGCCGCGCCGACCACGCCAGCATCGCGGACCAGGGCCGGCTCTTCGTCATCGGCGGCGCCAACAGCGCCGCAGTGCAGTCCACCGTGTTTGTCTTTAACCTCGGCGCCAGCCTGACGCCCCTGCCGGGCGGCGCTCCACTCCCCGTTCCCCGCGCACGCATGGCCGCCGCGGTGAGCACACGCCATGATATTTACATCCTGGGCGGCTGGAATGGCAGTGCGCCCAGCGCCACGGTTTTCCAGGCGCGCGTGCAGCCGCCCACGCCCACACCGACCGCCACGCCGACGCATACGCCGACCGCGTCGCCTACCCCGACGGCCACGCCCACCTCGACGCGCACCGCCACACCGACGGCGACGGCCACCCCAACGGCAACGATCACGCCGACGGCTACGGCCACGCCGACGGCCACGGCCACCCCGACCGCTACCATCGCGCCGAATCCTGACCTGGCGATGCGCCTGACAGGCAGCATCAGCGGCCCCATTGGGTGGGGCGATGAGATTACCTACCAGATTGATTATCAGGTGGGTGATGCGCCCATCGAACAGGTGACCATCAGCAACACACTGCCTACCCTGCCTGACGGTCTGTGGGAAGTGGTTGATTTGGGCGGCGGCGAGTTGATCGGAGACACGGTGCGATGGCAGATGCCGGTGTTGGCAGCTCAGCAATCAGGCAGCGTGATCTATCGCATCCGCGCGCCCACGGCAACACCCACCGATACCCCCTTCGCGACGGCAACGCCCACCGATACCCCACCAACGACGGCAACGCCTACAGAAACAGCGACTCCTACGCTAACGCCAACCGCAGCAGCCGGCGCGGCGCAGTTCAAAGGTCGGTTGATTCAACCCAATGGCGCCACCGTGCCCGGCTTCGGCTTTGTGCAGCTCTGGGGATCCAATGTCCCCAGCCAGTTGGACACCTTCATTTCCGACGCGATCACCGACGCGGATGGCTTGTTCACCCTGCAAGCCAGCGATCTATCCTGGACTTACTATCACATCTACCTGGCGCCCCAGAATCCAAACCAGGTGCAGTTCAATGCCGCGCTGCCTGGGCCGGG
>CAZEPA010000341.1:0-5278 GCA_964513955.1 uncultured Anaerolineae bacterium
GGCGCGGACCACGACTCTCGAGCTGGCGCTGCCGGCAGGGCGCAATAGAGGTTGAAATGCCAACGGCATGATTGACAGAGAGGTCACAAAGATGAATAATATGGGCGGCAAGGTCATCGCCCCGCGGCAAGCGGGCCGGTCGCCTCGGGGCGTTGGCATCTCTCCCCTACTGCGCGATCGGCGTATCTTCCTGATTGCCCCACTCGACCCACGACCGCTCGTATTCGCGCACATCTGGATAACCCAGCAGTTGCGTCAGCACGAACCATGCGTGGGTGGAGAGGCCGCCGCGCACGCAGTAGGTGATGATGGCCCGCTCCGGCCCGATGCCCAGGCCGCGGCACAGGGCTTGCAGCTCCGCGACGGGCAGGAACGTCCCGTCCTCGCGCACGGTCGGAGTGCGCCAGGCGCGGAACGAACCGTCGGCATGGGTCTCTCGCCGCGCCGCCAGGTTGATCGCGCCGGGGATGTGGCCGCCGCGGGCCGCGCCAGCCTGATCCGCGCCGCTGAACATCTGGGGCGAGCGCGCGTCCACCAACAGTACGCCCGGCTGGCCGATGGCTCGCAACACGTCATCGCGATGGGCGCGCAGGCGCTCGTTGTAGGACTGAGCCAGGTAGCGCGTAGGGGCGAAAGCGGGTGTTTCGCCGGAAAGGGGGCGGCCCTCGGCCAGCCATTTGCCGCGGTCGCCGTCCAGCAGCCGCACATCGCGATGGCCGTACACTTTGAGCAGCCAGAAGGCGAAGGTCGCCAGCAGGTTGCTCAACCCGCTGTAGACCACAACCGTTGTGGTGGGCGCGACACCCGAACGGGAGAGCAGCGCCTCCAGCCCGGCCTGGTCTACGATGGCGTTGCGCGCCGGGTCCTGCAACTCGGCCGCGAAGTCCCAGGCCGCTGCGCCGGGGATGTGGCCGCTGCGATACGCAGCCACACCCCACGCCGCGCCCTCGCCCCAGACAACTTCGGCAACGCGTGTGTCGGGGTCGGCCAGGTGGTCAGCGACCCATTGCGTGCTGACCAGGCTTTCGTGATGATTGGTGTTTGACATGACTCCTCCAAGAGTACTGCGATCCTCGGATCGCCCGCTGGTTACGCCAGCACGATCTGAAGATCGTGGTACGTTCGTACCGCGATCTTCAGATTGCTCCCCGGCTACGCGCCGTTCTGCGCCACCGGCAGCCCCGCCTCGATCCACGCCTGCACGCCGCCCTCCAGGATCTGCACGTTGGTGAAGCCCATGTCGTGCAGCAGCTTGCCGCCCAGCCCGCCGAGCGGCCCCAGGATGCAGGTGGTCACGATGGGGCGGGCGCGGTCGGCCAGCCGCGGGTCGCGCCAGCTTTCGGGCACCTCGTGGTCGGCCATGTAGGTCAGCGAGCCATAGGAGATGTTGGCCGCGCCCGGTACGGTCCCAGTCTGAGCGATGTCAGCCGCATCGCGCACGTCAATCACCAGCAAGTCCGGCTCGCGCTTCTGGTGACGCTGCAGGTCGGCCGGCTTGATCGCGGGGACGGCCTGAAACGCTTCTTGCGCCATGCCGCCGAAGGTCTTGAGCGCGCCGTTTCCGCCTGTGGCCCCCGCGCCCACCGGGCCGCGCGTGATGGCGGTGTGCGCCGCCATGATGTCGAACAGCTTGACGCTGGCGTTGCTCAAGCGCGGGTCGGCCTGGACGGCGGCTACCAGCGGGCTGTTCAGGAAGCCCTGCACGGCCGTTTCGTCGTCGAACAGGTAAATCCCTCCACATTCGCGCTGGGCTTCGTTGATGATCCAGACCTTCCAGCGCAGGCCGGGCGTATCGGCGATGGGTTGCGCCGCCGGCAGCCAGCTCTCTTGTAGCTCGGCCCCTGAGACGCCTTTGAACGTGAAGTTGATCTGCAGGATCGTTTGAGACATGGTCGGACTCCTTTCTTGTGCACGGGGTGTTTGGATGTGTTGGTCTGCTCGTTGCGTTCGCTGCGGCCTGCGATTCCGACAGCCGCCGTTTGAGCAACGTGCGCACAGTGTAGCAGG
Source organism: uncultured Anaerolineae bacterium (assembly GCA_964513955.1). Taxonomy (GTDB): domain Bacteria; phylum Chloroflexota; class Anaerolineae; order SSC4; family Amarolineaceae; genus Amarolinea. The sequence goes on from CAZEPA010000341.1 coordinate 2,008, forward strand.
CGGGGGATTGCCGGTTATGACATTTCTTGCCAACCGTTTGGCTTTCCTTCGTGTTTGACTTGTGCCGCGATTGTCTTACAATGGGCTGTGCAGATGGTCGAGCACAACCGACCTGTGGAATGGCTTTGCACGTAGGTTAGAAGAGGAGCCGATCTCGATGTCAGGCCTGGGCGTTTCCCTCGCCAGTTTTGCCACCTTCGGTGAGTTGCTGAAGTTCCTGCGCCGCCGCGCCCAGCTTTCGCAGCTTGAGCTTTCCATCACGGTCGGCTACAGCGAAGCGCAGATCAGCCGGCTGGAGACCAATCAGCGCCGGCCGGATCGCGCCAGTGTGCTGGCCCTCTTCGTCCCGGCCCTCGACATCCAGAACGAACCGGCGGTGATCGAGCGGCTGCTGGCCTTGTGCACCGAGCCTGCGGGCGCGGCGAAAGACGAGCCGCCGCTCAGCTGGCTGCCCGCCGCGCTCACCTCCTTCGTCGGTCGCCAGGAGGAGATGGCCGAAATCTGCCAGATTCTGCGCCGCAACGAGACCCGCCTGCTGACTCTCACCGGCGCTGGCGGCTGCGGCAAGACCCGCCTGGCCCTGGCAGTGGCCGAAACCCTGGTGCCGGACTATCCTCACGGCGTCCGGCTGGCCGAGCTGGCGTCCCTTGCCGACCCGCAACTGGCGGTCAAGACCGTCGCTGCGGCCTTCGGCCTGGGCGAGAGCGGCGAGCGGCCCCTGCTGGCCGCGCTGACCGCTCACTTGCGCCCCCGGCAGGCGCTGCTCATCCTGGACAACTGCGAGCACCTGGTCGAGGCCGCCGCCGAACTGGCCGCGACCCTCTTGCGCGATTGCCCGCAACTGCATATCCTGGTCACCAGCCGCGAGACATTGAGGGTTCCCGGCGAGGTGGACTACCGGGTGCATCCCCTGGCCTTGCCCCCGCTGCGGCAAGGAGGGCGACCTCTCCGCGTCACGGTGGAGGGGTACGATGCCATCCGCCTGTTCGTGGAACGGGCGGAGACGGCCCGCCGCGGCTTCGCCCTGGTTGACCAGAACGCGCCGGCCATTGCCCACATCTGCCGGCGGCTGGATGGCATCCCCCTGGCCCTGGAACTGGCCGCGGCCTGGATCGCGCTCCTGGCGCCCGAACAGATCGCCGAACGGCTGGATGAGGATTTTGCGCTGTTGGCGGGCGCGCAGCGGGGCGTCGTGCCCCGTCACCAAACCCTCACCGCAGCCATCGAGTGGAGCTACAACCTCCTGACGGAAGCGGAGCGGGCGCTGCTGCGTCGCCTTTCCATCTTCAATGGCGGCTGGAACCTGGATGCGGCCGAAAGTGTGGCCGGGGGGCTGCCTCCACTGACGCCGCTCGAGACGCTGGCGCTGTTGCAGCGGTTGGTCAGCAAATCCCTGGTGATTGTGGAGCACCCGCCAGCAGGAGAGCCGCGCTATCGCCTGTTGGAGACGATCCGGGCATACACGCGCGCGAAATTGGCCGCCTCTGGCGAAGAGGCGCCGGTGCGCGACCGCTGCCTGGCCTATCTTGTCGCCCTGGCCGAGACCGCCGAACCTGAACTGCGATCGGCGCGCCAGATCGAATGGCTGGCCCGCCTCGATCTGGAACGGGACAACCTGCGAGCCGCATTGAGTTGGAGCCTGGCGCCGGAGAAGGCCGGCGCTGCGTTGCGGCTGGTGGCCGCGCTCGGCCATTTCTGGGAGATGCGGGCTGACCTGGTCGAAGGCAGCCGCTGGTGTGAGGCAGCGCTGGCCGCGGCCAACGGTCGCGCTGATCTGTGCGACAGCGCCGAGCGCGCCGCCGCCCTCTTTGTCGCCGGGATGCTGGCCGGTTATCTATGGGACACGGAGAAGTCGCTCCTTTGCCTGGAAGAGAGCCTGCGCATCTATCGACAGCATCGCGATATGGCTGGGGTCGGGGCTGTCCTCTGCTTTCTCGCGATTGCCCAAGACCGCCGTCAGCAGTCGCAGCAGGCCGTCTGCACCTTCCAGGAGGCGGTGCAGGCAGCGCAACAGGCCGAGGATGGCTGGTGGATCGCCGAAAACCTGCACTGACTGGCCCACGTGTTGGACGGTCAGGGTGACCGTCGCGCCGCAACCGACCACTACCAGCAGGCGGTGACGATCTTCCGCGAGACGGGCGACCAGTGGGCGCTCACCCACCCGCTTTGCGACCTGGCCTTGCGCACCTGGGACGCCGGCCATCTCCACCAAGCGATGGCGCTGCTGCGGGAATGCCTGGCCGTTTTCCGTCAACTGCGCTCTCACGGCGGCATAGATATGGTTCTAGGCTATCTGACGTTCATGGCCGTGACTGTCGGCGACCTGGACGGCGCGACCCGAACCGCCGAGGAGAAAGCGGAAATCGGGCTGGTGCAGGCCCTGCAGGCCAACCGGGCCTATGGGCTGCACTCCCTCGCCCACGTGAACCTTGCCCAGGGGCGCCTCGATCTGGCTCGCCAACAGCTGGAGTCAGCGCTGCCGATAGCGCTGGCTGGCGATAACCACGGGTTCAAGGCAGAGGTGTTGCTGCTGCTGGGCCGCTGCGCCGTGTACGCTGGCGCTGCCGACGAAGCGGCGGCGCGCCTCGCCGAGAGCCAGCGTTGGGACGCGTCTGCCGAGCCTGCTCCGTGGCGTGAAGCTGCGATCCTGTTCGGGCTGGGCCAGGTTGCCTGCCTGCGCAGCGACTTCGCCGGCGCGACCGCCCGCTACCAGGAAAGCCTGCATCTGGTGCGCGACATCCGGCCGGAGATCCCGCCCCGGCTGGAAGGGTTGGCGCAGGCGGCCCTGGGCCAGGGGCAGCCGGAACGGGCCGCCACGCTGCTGGCCGCCGCCGACCATCTGCGCATGGCAATCGGCGCGCCCGTCCTGCCGGTGGATCATCCAGGCATGGAGCGCCTGCGCCAGGCAACGGCCGCGGCCCTGTCCGGTGCAGCTTTCCATCGCGCATGGGCCAGCGGTCAGGCGCTGTCGGTGGATGAGAGCGTCGCCTACGCGCTGCAACCGACCGAGCGACATGACCTGTGATCGCCAGCGTTCGTCGGCATCGCTTTCGCTCTGTCAAACCTGCCCTGGAGGCAGAAGATGCGCTTCTCTGACCTGACCCTGGCGCCGCGTCCACAGACGGGCGAAAGCCGCACCGCCCTGCGGGTGTACGCGCTGACCGTCGGGCTGCTGCTGGCGGCGGTAACGGCGCGGGCGCTGCTCGACCGCCTGCACACGCCCCTGCTGCGCCCGACCCTGGCGCTGCTGCTGCTCTGGCTGATCCTCTTG
>CAZEPA010000342.1:0-5277 GCA_964513955.1 uncultured Anaerolineae bacterium
TACCATTCTGGCGGCCGATTCTGCCAACCCGCCCTAAGGGTTAGCGAACCGAGAGATGGAAGATGGAAGATGGAAGATGGAAGATGGAAGACTAAAGATTCCCAGAGGGAAGAACCCGCTTCAGCGGTCATCATTCAACTTTCAGCGTTGTAGAGATGAGGAGCAGAAGTTCATGTTGGTATTAAAATTTGGCGGTACGTCGGTGGGCGGCGCTGAAGCCTTTGCGCAGGCGGCGAAGATCGTGGCGGCCGCGCGCGCGCAGGACTCGCAGGTGGTTGTTGTGACATCGGCGATGAGCGGAGTCACCAACACCTTGATTGCGGCTGCGCGGGCGGCCGCCGTCGGCCAGGAAGAAGCCTACCGCGAGGCGCGGCTCTCGCTCCTGGTCAAGCACCAGGTTGTGGCTGGTCAATTGGTGGCCGATGGGGTCGAGCGCGCTGCGCTCGGCCGTCTGTTCGACGAGCGCCTGCGCAGCTTCGAACGGCTCTGCCGCAGCATCGCCGTCCTGGGGGAACTGACCAGTCGCGGGTTGGATGTCGTCTCCGGCCTGGGCGAACGCCTGGCTGCGCCGCTGCTGGCCGCCGTGCTGCGCGCGCATGGCGTACATGCCGAAGCCGTAGATGCCACCGAAGTGCTTGTCACTGACGGCAATTTCGGCATGGCCAGTCCTCTGCTGGCAGAAACGCGGGCGCACAGCCAGGAGCGCCTACTTCCGCTGCTCGAAGGCGGCGTGGTGCCGGTTGTCACCGGGTTCATCGGCGCCACGGTCGAGGGCATCCCAACGACGTTGGGCCGCGGCGGTTCGGATTATTCAGCCGCCATCTTGGGCGCCGTGCTTGACGCGGACGAAGTGCAGATTTGGACCGATGTAGATGGCGTGCTGACCGCGGATCCGCGCATCGTGCCGACGGCGCGCACCCTGCCAGAGCTTTCCTACAGCGAGGCGGCCGAGCTCTCCTATTTTGGCGCCAAAGTGCTGCATCCCAAGACCATTCTACCGGCCATCGAACGCGAGATTCCGCTGCGCGTGCTCAACACCTTCAATCCAGAGCATCCGGGCACGCGCATCGTCAAGGAACTATCGCAAGTCGGGCGCAGCATCGGTACCGTCAAAGCGATCACGGCCATCAAAAACTTGACGCTGGTCAACGTGGCCGGCAAGGGAATGATGGGCGTGCCGGGCATCGCCGCGCGCACTTTTGCCGCCGTGGCTCGCACCGGCGCCAACGTACTGATGATCTCACAGTCGTCTTCAGAACAAAGCATCACCTTCGTGGTGCCGCAGAGCGATTCCCCAGCGGTGCTGTCCAGCCTGCGTCATGACCTGGGGAGCGAGCTGCAGCATCATTGGGTGGACGCCATCAGCGGCCGGGATGATATCGTCATCGTGGCGGTGGTCGGTTCAGAGATGGCCGGCACCCCCGGCATTGCGGCGCGCGTTTTTGGCGCGCTGGGCGACGCCGGCATCAACGTCGTGGCGATTGCCCAGGGTTCATCTGAGGTCAACATCTCGCTGGTGGTGATGCAGGGCGACGCCGACACCGCGGTGCGCCGCATCCATGACGCGTTTCACCTGGATAAGCTGGGCGCCGTCTCGTAGCGGGTCAAGGTTCAAGGGATGGGTTGGCAGGGGGCCGATTTCCTCAGAGCAAGTTGAGCGGATCCACATCCACATGCCAACCGGGCGGCAATGTGAGCGCGCGCACGATGACCGCGGGGTCATGGCCGCGCCCGCGCAGCAGGATATGCCAACGGTAGCGATAACGCAGGCGAGCAAAGAAACAGGGCGCTGGCCCAATCACGCCCACATCGCTCATCCCCAGGCGGCTGATCTCGGCTTGAATCAGGCGCGCCACTCGTTGGGTCTCGACTTCGGCGCGCTCAGCATTGCTGTGACTGTACACCAACCGCACCAGCCGCGTCAGCGGCGGGTAGTCCAACTGGCGGCGGTAATCCAACTCGCGCCGGAAAAAGCTGACATAATCATGCTGACTGGCTGCCTGCACCGTATAGTGATCGGGCGTATAGGTCTGGATGATGACCCGGCCTCCCCGCGCGCTGCGACCGGCGCGCCCCGCCACTTGCATCAGTACCTGGAAGGTGTGCTCGGCGGCGCGCAGGTCGGGCAAATACAGCCCCACATCGGCGCTGATCACGCCGACCAGCGTCACCATCGGTAGATCGAGACCTTTGGCAATCATTTGGGTGCCGATCAGCACATTGGCCTGATGGGTGCTGAAGCGCTCCAGGATTTCCGCGTGCGCGCCTTTGTGCTGGGTCGTGTCACGGTCCCAGCGCAAAGGGCGCGCCTGGGGAAACAGATCTCGCACCTCTTGTTCGATGCGCTGTGTACCTGCGCCCAGGTAGCGAATGCGCAGCGAACCGCAGGCCGGGCAGGTCGTGGGCACAGGCCGGCGGCGGTTGCACTGATGGCAGAGCAAGAAAGGCGCCATGGGGCGCTGTCCCCCAGGCGGCGCGGCTGCCTCCAACAGAATTGGCTGTTCCGCCTCAGCCAAGGGGCCATGATAGGTCATCGGCAGTTCGCAGCGGCTGCACTTCTCCACATAGCCGCAGTCACGACACATCACCACCGTGGCGTTGCCGCGCCGATTGAGGAACAAGATAGCCTGTTCGCCTGCATCCAACGTTTGGCGCAGCGCGTCTTGCAGGGCGCGGCTCAGAACACTGCGGTTGCCGGCGCGCAGTTCCTGGCGCAAGTCCACCACGCTGACCTCTGGCAGCTCAATCGTCAGCGGCTGGACATCCGCCGTCACAGCGGCAGCCTGGTGGCCCATCACGCGACTCGGCATCGCCAGCAGCTGCAGTTGACCCCGCTGGGCCGCGTAGAACGTTTCCAGCGAAGGGGTCGCGCTGCCGAGAATAACCGTCGCCCCAGTCAGCTGCGCCAGGCGCAGCGCGACCGCGCGGGCCTGATAGCGCGGCTCCCGCTCGTGTTCTTTGTAGCTGCTGTCATGCTCCTCGTCCACGATGATGACGCCCACGTTGGGCATGGGTGCGAAGAGCGCCGAGCGCGGGCCGATCACCACCCGCAGCTCGCCCCGGCGCATCCGCCGCCAGGTGTCGAAGCGCTCTCCCGGAGATAAATCGCTGTGCCAGACAGCAATCTGGTTGGGAAAACGCACCGCAAAGCGGTTGATCGTCTGCGGAGTGAGCGCGATTTCTGGCACCAGGACAATGGCCTGTTTCCCATGCGCCAGCGCCGTGGCAATCGCGCGCAGGTAGATTTCGGTTTTGCCGCTGCCAGTGACCCCAAACAACAGGAAGAAGCGGCTGGCCGCGCGGGCTGCTGCCGCATCGGTCGGCTGTTCCACGCCGAGCGTGGCTTCGATGGCTTCCCAGGCGTTCTGTTGTTCGGCCGTCAACACCGGCGGGCCTTGCTGGGCGAAGGTGCGACCAGCCAATGGATCGCGCATCACCTCCACTTGCTCCAGCGCAACCAAGCCTGCCGCGGCCAATTCGCGCACGGTCGCGGCCTCAACGTCCGCTTCGGCCTGCACGCGGCCAATCCACAGCGGCTCGCCGGCTTCCTGCAGCACTGTCAACACGCGCTGGTATTTTTCGCCGCCGCGCAGGCCAACCAGATGCGCGTTGACCTCCGCGGGCGGCAGAGTCAACGTCACCAAGCGCGCAGCCGCTTCGGGGCCTGGCGCGATGCTGATCCAGCCCCGCGCAGCCAGGGCTTGCAGCGGTCCCGCACCGCAGCCGGCCAGCTTTTGCAGCGCGTCCATCGTCAGCGCAGGCGGTGTTTGCCGCGCCAGCATCGCCAGGGCATCGGCCTGTTTGCTGCGGCGTCCCAACGTCGGCAGGGCCTGGTTGATGGTCGCCGCGTCGGCCAGCAGGCGCACCCAGGGCTGCACCTGCGGCCGCACCGTGGGCGAGGTCACCGCGTTGCGCCGCGTGAGCAGGCCGCGCTGCAACAGCGGCTGCAGGACGCGGCTTTGTCCCCAGGCCGGATTCTCCTTCTTGAGCACGCGCTGTGCCGCATCGCCGCGCTGCAAGCGCAGCAGCAGGCTGCGCTGCTCGGCGCTCAAGTCATCGGGCAGCGGCCCGGCGCCCTGGCGAGCCAGCACCACATCCACGCGCTGGGCGACGCCAGCCGGCAGCATCACAAACAGGCACTCGCGCAGCGGCGCCAGGTAGCGCTGGCTCATCCAGCGCGCCAACTCCAGGTGGGCCGACGACAGCACCGGTTCGGCCGCGGCCAGCTCATCCAGCGGGCGCAGGGTCACGCCGGGGGGCGCGGATGCGGCCAGGCCCACGACGATGCCCTGCAGGCGCCGGCCGCTGAACGGCACCCACACCAGCTGCCCTGGCTCGATCTGTCCCTGCCAGAGCGGTGGAATCTCGTAGCTGAAGATGTCGCTCGACGCGTGGTAACCGCCAGCGCGGCTGACCGGCGTGTTGACAACGACTTCAGCCACTGGATAGACGGTCGCGGCGGCGGGAGAGCTTGCGGCCCTGAGGTCAACTGTGGACGCGGCAGAATCCTGCACGATCAGTCTTGCTCCTCGCCCAGCAGTTCGATCTCGCGCTTGAAAATGCGGCGCAGGATTGCAATGGTCGTGGCATAGGTGGCATCAACGCCGAAATAGGAGAGGCTCTTGGAGAGCAGTTGATGACGGCGGCTGTACGGCGTGTCGGACGCGTAATGCAGCACGCCGATGTCGTAGGGCGCATTGATGAACAGGTTGACAAGTTCATTTTGGGGATAACGCTGCGGGTAAATGTCTTCATACACAGCGCTCAAATAAGGCCCGGTCTCCATCTCGATGTCGGTGTAGCCTTCACGGTAGAAAATGCCCATGAACTCACGGTTTTGCAGGAACGTGCCGCGTACAGTAATGGACTTTTGATTGTCGAAGACGCTGCCAAACAACAGATAAGGCGCGATATCGGCCGCAGTAAAGATGTTCTTGAACAGGAAGGTGTTGCGCGAGTGCTCGTCGTACACCACGTTGGGAATCATCACATCGCCCACGCGTCCATTGAGGGTGGCCGCTTTGCCCATGAAATAGACGCCGCGCAGCACCGGCACGTTGCTGGCTACCTGGGCCAAGATATGGTAGGCCGCCATGCCCAACGGATAGTCAATGTTGATGATGATCGCTTCGCTCTGCCGCAACCGCTCAAGGTGGGGCATCTGTAGGCGCAGATCACAGCGGGCCGGGTCAATCCGGCTCAGTTCAATGAGGTGGCTTGACACATCGAGATACGCGGGGGTGCTGATCGTGCTGACGCCTGACTCGATCTCCGCCT
>CAZEPA010000343.1:0-1831 GCA_964513955.1 uncultured Anaerolineae bacterium
TCGCTGCCGGCCTGCACGGTGTCGTACTCGACCTCGTTGATGACGATCGCATGCGCTGCGGGCGGCGTCGGCGTGGCCGTCGCGGTGGGGGTGGATGTTGATGGCGCAGTCGGCGTATCAGAGGCCGTGGGCGGCGCGGTCGCCGTCGGTGTGTCGGTCGCGCCAGGAGTTACGGTGGGGGTCTCACTGGCGCTTGGCGTGGGCGTGACCGTGTTTGCCGCGGTGAGGGTTGGCGTCGGCGTCAGCGTCGGCGCCGCGGTGGCGCTTGGCGTCGGTGTGGGCGCTGTCGTTGCACTGGGGGTTGGCGTAGAGGTGGGCGCCGGTTGATAGACGGAGTTCGCCTGGCGCGGTGTGCCATTCAGCGCGTTGCCATTGGCGTCGTGGCCGTTGCGGATGACGCCGTTATTGGCGGCCCAGTTGCTGTCGCTATCGGGGGCGGCTGGATTGATGCGTTCCATCGAGTAATAGCCGGGCGAGCCAGAGCCGGCCGGCCAGGCGCCGCCATCGCCGTTGGCGGAGTCTATCAAGCTGCCGCCGGTGTCACGCAAGAAGAGCGCCGCGCCGCTGTTGAGCAGATCGCCGGTGTAAATGCGATCGGCCGGGATGTCGCTGATCGTGGTGTCGTCGGTGCGCTCCAGGAGATAAAAACTGGATGCGGGCACGACGCCGCCCAGGGTGATGTTGATGCGACCATCGCCTGTGGCCAGCGTCCAGCCGTCGAGGCTTTGGGCGACCTCGCCGGGATTGAAAAGCTCTATCCATTCATCCGCTGTGCTGGCCGCTGTCCCGCCCCAGGCCACCTCGTTGATGACCACGATTTGTTCACTGGGCGTGATGGCAGACTGGGCAGGCGCCGCCGGCAGGCTGCTCGTGGCGACCATGAGGAGAACGATCAGCAGCGACAAGCGAGGTGTGCGCCACATAGGGAAATCCTCCTATCAGCCGTCTTCCGGGCCGATTTGGCTGAGGCAAAGCCAACCGATCAAAATCGCCCTGGCTAACGGCAAACAAAGCAGCTGCGCGCGATGCTTGACAGCAAGATGATTTGGGAAGCATATAGAGCGCGGGAGAAAAACAAACCTGCTGCCATCAACGAGGGCGCCAGGCCTGTTTTCGCGCAAAGATGGGGTGAAAATAGAGGAAACGAAAAATAGAGAATCAAAGCGGAGATAACAGCCCAGCCTGTGCGCCAGATCGGGCAGGAGGGGTGCAATTTTTCTCTGCTGTTACCAAACGGTCAGTGCGCTGACAAGCCTGGGGCCGCTTCGAGTCGGTAGACCAGGCGGAAGCGTTCGCAGACCAGCGGCATATCGGGCGCGGGGGCGCGGCCGATCAAGGGCAAGGTGCGGGCAAAGAAGCGTTGGTGGGCGTCGCGCCAGTAGGCCAGCGAGCGGTCGCCTTCGCCCTCTTCCCAGGCGAAGCGGGCGTCCACCTGATCGAAGGCGCGGATGGTCACTTCGGTGGTCTCGATGATGCATACCGGCGCGCCATCGCCGGCGAGCACCACCGTGAACAGTCCAACCTGTGGCAGCGGGTCGTTGGCGGCTTCCCATTCCCACAGCGCCGAACAGGTGGCGGTCTTGACGCCGTTGAGGACGAACGCGGCCAGCTCGTCGGCCAGGTGTGGATTGTCGCCAAACGCTTCAGCCACGTAGACGGCGTGCTGGGCGGGCGCGTCGGTCGGCAGCGTGGCCAGATAAGCGCGCCAGAAGGCTTCGCTTGCTGATTGTTGTTTCGATCGCATGTTTACGCCGCCTCCCAACCAATTCAATCGTCCTTGCGCCAAGTATCATTCAGCGATGAACTCCTGTCAAATCGGTCGCGACGCGAC
>CAZEPA010000343.1:1931-5276 GCA_964513955.1 uncultured Anaerolineae bacterium
CGCGTGATCGCCTGGTCGCAGGAGGGCAGAGCCTGGGCCGGTTGGTTGTCCAGCGCATGCGCCCAGCAGAGCGCCGCCAGCGCGCCGGCGTGATCCGGCTGCTGCGCCAGCAGCGCCGCAAAATCGGCCTGCCACTGCGCCGGCTGGTTGAGCCGCACATAGGCCAGGCCGCGGTTGAGATAGGCTTCCGCCCGCGCCGGCGCCAGGGCGATGGTCTGCGAGTACAGCGCGACCGCCGTCAGCAAGGCGGCCGGCTGCTTGCGCTGGCCGATGTAGGCGGCCAAAAACGCCAGCGACGCCGCCGCCTCGTCCTCAGTGGGCGCCTGCGCCAGGGCCTGATTGGCCGCCGCCGCGGCCTGGTTCCACTCACTCTGCTGCATTGTCAGCTGCGCCGCCGCAACGAGGGCCAGCGCTCGCACCTCAGGGGCGCGACTGGCGTGGATCGGCAGAGGCAGGGTGGACGGCGCGGCCAGCAGCGCATCAAGCGCGCTGACAGCAGGCGGCGCGGCCGCCGCCAGTACGACGAAACTGGCCGGCTGTTTGTCGTCCGGGAACCCAACCTCGGCATCCTGCCGCGCATCCTCTCGCCAAAGCAGCAGATTCGCCTGCGCCCGCGCCCTCAGGGCGCGGGCGTCATCCAGACCCTGAACCACAGCGGGGAGCTCGCGCAGCTCGCTCGTTGCCCCCAGGCGCGCCGCACGCAGCTCGCGCTGCAGGCCAGTCTGCACGGCCGCGGTCGCCTGCGATCCCTCACTGGCCAGGGTGAACGGCATGCGCGACGCCAGCAGGATCAGAGCCTGGCCGGGGCGCGCCGTGGGCACGCGGCCGTTGTCGTTGGGCGCCCGATTCTGCTGCATCCATAGCACGCCAAGCAGAACAACCGTCAGCAGGCCGGCCAGCAGCGGCCACACGCTGCGGCGCGTCGGCGGCCATGCCGGCGCGACCGCGGGTCCCGCAGGGCCGGGCGACAGGGCTGGCCCCGCAGGCGCCGCCGGCGCGGGGGGCGCCAGATCGAAATCGGCTGCCGGGCCGTTCGGCGCTTGAAGCGCTGGCGGTTGCGGCGGCGACTCCGTGGGTGGGATGGGACTGCCCGCGGCCCGCTGCGCCGGTTCGCCAGCCGCTGCGGCTGGTTCTGGCGCGTTGAGCGGGGCAAACCCGGCCGCCAGCAGCAGGGCGTCGGTCTCGGCGGGCGCAAGACGCAGCTTGGTTGCGCAGCGCAGGACATCGTCGCGCTGGCGCGGCCGCTCGCTCAGGCCTTCTTTCCAGCGAAACACGGTCTGGCGACGCACGCCGATCGCGCGCGCCAGCTCGCTGTCGCTGATTCCCGTTCGTGCGGTATACTGTTTTAGAAGCTCGGCAAAGGTGCTCATGGGTGGTGGAGAGTGACTACCCCGGCTGTTGCACTCACTGCAACCCGGTTCACACGGCAATGGTACACAATTGGCCCTTGAATTGTGCACGCTCGCCGCTATAATGCAAGCCAGAAGACCGATGGGATGCGCGAATCGCACGACTCGCCGCACCGATTATACCCGAAAGCCAGGTCGTGAAGAAATCTACCACAAAGGAGTCACTATCATGCAACGCCAGAGATTTGGCTTGGTTGTTCTACTGCTGATCGGCCTGCTGCTCCTGTTGAATGCCTGCGGGGGCGGCATGGACACGTCGAAGGCCCGCAGCCGTGACGTGATTCAGTCGGGCGGCATTGCGCCGGCCGAGGAACTGCGGGTGGGCGAATACCTCAACTACTACGAGCAGCACTTTGCGGCTCCCGTCAACACCGCCCTGGGCCTCGACCTGCGCCTGGGCAACACGCAGATGCCGGCCGACGGCGGCGAGGCCTGGCTGCAGACCGGCATCCAGGCCCGCACCACGGCCAGCGAGGAGATTGCGCCGCTCAACCTGGCGCTGGTGATTGACAGCAGCGGCTCGATGAGCACCCCCGAAAAGATGCCCTACGTCAAGCAATCGCTGCGCGTCTTCCTGCGCAGCCTGGCCGCCAATGACCGGGTTGCCATCGTTACTTACAGCAACGATGCCCGGCTGCTCGTGCCTTCGCAGCAGGTGGGCGATGGCGCCTGGATCGAGCAGGCGATTGATCGCCTGGGCACTGGCGGCAGCACAAACCTGCACGCCGGCATGATGATGGGCCTCGAGGAGGTGGCGCGTAACTACGACGTCCGCCGTAACAACCTGGTCATCCTGCTGACCGACGGCATCGCCAATCAAGGCGTGACCGACTCCACATCCATTGCCAGCGCTGCGCGGGCATATAACGATCGCGGCATCTACCTGTCCACGATTGGCCTGGGCCGTGATTTCAACGACGCCCTGCTCAGCGAACTGGCCCGGCAGGGCAAGGGCAACTATCACTTCATTGACTCCGCCGCGGAGATGGACAAGGTCTTCAAGCAGGAGGCGTCCGGCCTGATGCAGAAGGTGGCGGAGAGCGTCTCCGTGCTGCTGCAACCCGAACCTGGTGTGCGAATCGTAAGCGTGACCGGTTACGACGGCGCGCCGCCAGCCGGGCCGGTGGAGTTGAAGCTGCGCGATATGGGCACGGGCGACAGCCAGGTGGTGCTCGTGCAGCTGCGGGTTGATCCTGACCGCCGCGGCGCCCGCAACCTGGTGAACGTAAGCCTGCGCTACCGCGATCTGTTTGCCCAGCGTGATGAAACCCTCTCCGGCCAGGCCACAGTGGACGCCGGCTACCTGACGAGCTACGACCCGCTGTGGGACCTGGAGGTGCTGCGCAACGTCACCATCCAGCGCACGGCCGAGGGCTTGCGCGAAATTGACCGCTTGTATCAGGCGCGGCGCTACGAGGAGGCCTGGGATCTGGCTTACCGCCTGGAGCAGGCGCTGCGTCAGGTGGCCAGCCTGACCGGCGAACAGCAAATGACGAAGGATGCCGACATGATGCGCACTTACGAGGACACGCTGGCGCGTTGGGTGCAGCAGACGACAGGCCGCTTGCCAGGGCCAGCCGAGCCGACGCTGCCCGAGCGGCCAGGGCGCGGCCGTGAAGCGACGCCGTACCCGCCCGCGCCGACGATCGAAATTCGGTAACGGCCGCAGGTCAAACGAGAGGATACGCTTCAGCCTCAGGCGCCGGGCGCTCGAATCTGCCCTTGCCAGCAGCCTGGTTGTTGGCAGCTCGGCCAAAAGCGCTCGGCGCCTGAATAGATACAACCGATCTTGCAACGGAGGTGCTCGATGGTCAATCTACTTGTGTCACTCCGCTCCCGCGGACGCTGGTCTGGGCGACTGTTTGCAGCCGCGCTGTTTGCCACGCTCGTTGCGCTGGCGGTCGCTGTCGCAACAGGCCGCCAACCGTTCGCCCGG
>CAZEPA010000344.1:0-5269 GCA_964513955.1 uncultured Anaerolineae bacterium
GTCCAGGCGCAGGCGACCCCCAATGTGATGGCGCCCGACGCCTTATTCTGGACGCTGCTGGCCCTGGCCGGCGCTGCACCCGCAAGCCTGGTCAATGGACATCGGCAAGACGACTGGCCGCCAGACCGATCTCCGATTTCTGATTCTTGATTTTGGATTTCCGATTCTCGTTTGCGACAGGAGGCTTCTTTGGATGGCAGAACAATCCTCATCGCAGCTTAACCGCCGGCCACCGCCGATTTCCAGCGGGTTGATCCTGCGCGTGGCTCAGCTGAGCGATGTCGGCCGCGCGCGCGATCACCAGGAAGACAGCATCGGCATCGTTGAGCCTTCTGATCCAGCGATCCTCCAGCGCAAGGGGCGGCTCTACCTGGTCGCCGATGGCATGGGTGGACATAACGCGGGCGAGGTTGCCAGCCAGATGGCGGCGGCTGAAATCCCGCGCGCGTATTACGCCGACCCCAGCCCAGATATTCCGACCGCGCTGACCAATGCTGTGGCCTCAGCCAATCAAGCAATTATCCAGCATGCCCAGGCCGCGGCCGGTCAGATCGGCATGGGCACGACGGCTACGCTGGCTGTGGTGCGCGAGCGTGAGGTGATCATTGGCAATGTAGGCGACAGCCGCACCTACCTGCTGCGTAACGGCGCGCTGACTCAAGTCACGCAAGACCATTCGCTGGTGGCCGCGCAGGAGCGCGCCGGCGTGCTGACGCCGGAGCAGGCGCGCAATCACCCGCAGCGCAATGTCATCACCCGCGCCCTCGGCAAGACCGACAGCGCGCAGCCTGACTTCTTCAACGGCAGCCTGCAAGTTGGCGATACGCTTATCCTCTGCTCGGACGGCCTCAGCACGATGGTCACAGACAACGAAATCCAGGACGTTGTGGGTAAATCCACGCCTGCTGACGCGGTGCGCCGGTTGGTGGATTTGGCCAATGAACGCGGCGGTCTGGATAACATCAGCGTCATTCTGGTACACGCCGAAGCGTCTGGCGGCAGTGTTCAGGCCATGCCCGCCGTGCTGCGCCCCGCGGCAGAGCCGGCCAGGACGGCCGCCGCCCGCCGTTTCCCACTGTGGCTGATGGCCGCGGCCGCGGTCATCGTTCTCATGGCCCTGGCTGGCATCATGCTGCTGCTGCAAACCACACGCACTCGCACGGCTGAGCCAACCAGCGCGGCTGCGCCGCCGCAAGGCACGATGACCAGGGAAGCGACCGCCACGTTGGCGATTGGCGACGGCGCCCGACCCACTGCCACGTTGGCGGCAGTCAGCGGAACCGCGATGCTCGAGACGGCGACGTTGGCGCCCAGCCCTACGCCGACGGCGACCCAGCCTACCTCCGCGCCTGCGTCGCCAACCACGAGACCAACCCAGTCGAATCAACTGGCGCCGGTCTTGCTCAATCCCGGCAATGCCACCATTGTGGGAGATGCCCTGCAGCGCTTTGTCTGGGATTGGAGCGGCCAACTACAGCCTGGCCAGGGCTTCCAGGTGCTGCTCTGGAAAGGCTCGAATTCACCCACGGCGGCTGACCGGCCTGTGATAGCAAAAACCGGCGATAGTTGGGAACAGACCATTCGCCTCAGCCAGGCGCCCGCGGTCAAGCAGGGAGGCGACGGAACCTATTCGTGGACGGTGGCGCTCATTCAGGTAGAACCATACAAACAACTTGCCGGCACGCCGATGCCGCGCAGCTTGAACTATCAAGCACAGAAACCAACGGCTGCACCCACCAGGATGCCCACCCTGCGCCCGCCAATCGCTCCCACGGTAGATCTGCGGCCAACAATATCTCTGACCCCGCTACATCGCTGACGAACGAAACCCCGCATCAGACCCTCCTGCAAACGTAAGTACCCATCTGGAACAAGACCGATAGATAGGCCAAAGCCATGCAACGAATTCTGATTCTAGCTCAATATGCCCCCACGTACCTGGACCGCTTGCGCCGCCGCTTCGAGGTCTTCCACGAAAGCTGGCTGGACACCGCCGAGCTGGTTGACCCTGAGACGCTGGGAAGGCGCCTGCATACGGAGGGCATTGACTACCTGGTCATCGAGGCCGACTTTGTCCTGGCTGAGACTTTCGCCGCGGCGCCCAATTTACGTTTCGTGGGGGTTTGTCGAGGCGAAATCGGCCCGCACGTGGACATGGACGCGGCCGCCCGTCACGGGGTGACCGTCGTCAGCACACCGGGCCGTAATGCCGTGGCGGTGGCCGAATTAGCCCTGGGTTTCATGCTGGCCCTGGCGCGGCGTCTTCCGCAGGCGCACGACCTGGTGCGCGGCGGCCATTGGGACAGCGCCCTGACCGGCTACGGTGCCTGGGGCGGTATCGAGCTGGCTGGGCGCACGGCCGGGCTGATTGGCTTGGGCGAGGTTGGTCGCGCCGTGGCGCGGCGGCTGACCGCGCTGGGGATGCGCGTCCTGGCCGTCGATCCCTTCGTGCCCGTCGCGCCGGATGGGCTGGCCGAGATGGTTGATCTGCCAACCCTGGTGCGCCAGTCTGACTTCATCAGCATGCACTGCTCGTTGACGCCAGCCACGCGTAACCTGGTGGATGCCGCGTTCCTGGCCCAGGCCAAGCCGGGCGTCTTCTTCATCAATACCGCGCGCGCGGCGCTGGTGGATGAAGAGGCTTTGCTCGACGCGCTGCACACAGGACATGTGGCCGGCGTCGCTTTGGACGTCCACCGCATCGAGCCGCTGCCCCTCAACAGCCCCTGGTTGGCGGTGGATCGCGCCATCCTGACGCCCCATATCGGCGGCGCATCGGTGGATGTCGTAGGCCATCATTCGCGCCTCATTACCGAAGCGCTGGAGCAGTTTGCGGGCGTTAACAATCCGGCGTAACGAACCGCGGCTCTCAGCGGTTGCGCGCCCGGCGACTGCAAGTCGCTGCAACGCTTACAAAGTCCAACCTGCGTTGGACTATCCCCCGATTGAGACACGCCCGCAAAGATGAGCTTGAAGGGCACTCTGCACTTTGCACTCTGCACTCTGCGCTTTGCACTTTGCACTCTGCACTTTGCACTCTGCACTCTGCACTTTGCACTCTGCACTCTACGCTTTGCACTTTGTACTTCCGAAAGAGCACACGCACGCGATGGATGCAATCTTTCTCACCCTCGACGCTGGCACCAGCGGTGGACGCGCGGCCCTCTTTGATCCAGGCGGGCGCCAGTTGACCGTGGCCGCGGCGGCCTGGGGCTATCAGACGCCACCCGACGCCGCGCCCTGGGGACGGGCCTTTGATGCCAGGCAGTTCTGGGGCATCCTGGCTGGGCTGACGCGCCAGGCGCTGGCGCAGGCCGGCGTCTCGCCGGACGCCATAGCCGCGGTCAGCGTAACCAGTCAGCGCGGCGGCCTGGTGATCCTGGACGCGGCTGGCGCCCCGCTCTATGCCGGGCCGATCCAGGATTTGCGCGGGGTGTTTCAGGCGGCGGCGCTGGAGGAGACCTGGGGTGAGCGCCTGTACGCGATCAGCGGGCATCGCCCGGCCCTGATCTTTGCGCCCGCGCGCCTGCGCTGGTTCGCTGAGCGGCAGCCTGAGCTTTTTCGGCGCTTTCACACCGTGTTGACGATCAGCGATTGGCTGACCTTTTGCCTGAGCGGTGTGCGCGGCACTGAGCCGAGCGCAGCGGCCGACACGCAGTTGTTTGACATCCGGGAAGCTGCCTGGTCAACGGAACTGCTCGCTGGCCTGGGCCTGCCGCTGGCCCTCTTTCCGCCGATCATAACCACTGCCGCTGTGGTTGGGGAAGTCACGGCGGCCGCGGCGGCGCAGACGGGCCTACGGCCAGGAACCCCGGTGGTCATGGGTGGCGCGGATACGCAGATGGGGCTGCTTGGCCTGAATGTCGTGACGCCTGGCCAGGTGGGCATTTTGGCCGGGTGGAGTATGCCGGTGCAGCAGGTCAGCGCGGCGCCGCTGAGCGGCCAGGGGCGGCTGTGGGTTGGCAACCATGTCCTGCCCGGGCGCTGGGTGCTGGAAGGCAATGCGGGGCCGGCCGGCCGCGCGCTGGCCTGGCTGGCTGACGTGATGTTCGGTCGTCACGATTTCGCTGCGCTGGAAGCGCTGGCCGCGTCGGTAGGGTCGGGCGCGGGCGGCGCGCTGGCCTTCCTGGGGCCGCAGCCAATGAACGCCGCGGAAATGGGGCTGGCCTGGGGCGGGCTGCTCATGCCGCTGGGCGCGGATTTCATCGAGGTTGAGCGGCCGCACCTGGCGCGCGCCGCGCTGGAGAACATCGCCTTTGCCGCGCGCGCCAACCTGGACCTGATCGTTGAAGTGAGCCAGGCGCCAACGGCCCAGGTGGCGGTGGGCGGCGGCTTGACCCGCAGCCGCGTGTGGACGCAGATGCTGGCTGACGTATTGGCGCAGCCGGTGCGCGTCAGCGCGCTGCCCGACGCCAGCAGCCGCGGCGCCGCCGTCAGCGCAGCCGTGGGCGTCGGTTTCTATCCCGACCTGGTCGCGGCCGCCGCCGCCATGAGCCGCGAGGATGCGCGTATTGATCCCACGCGCGTGGCCGTGGCCGAGTACCTTGACCTGTACGAGCGTTGGCAGCAGGCGAGAGCGCAATTGGAAACGATGAGCCATCTCATTGGCTAGTCTCACTGCGCGCAAAGTGTGGTAAAATACAAGTGACGGGATGTGCCCTTTCCGTCGGCTTATGCATGGGAGGCGTCACGTGACCGAATGGCTGGAGGAGCGACAGCGCGTGCTGCAGACGGCGCAGCAGTTGCTGGCGAAGCGCCTGACCGTAGGAAGTTCCGGCAACGTCAGCCAGCGCGTCGGTCCGGAATTGCTCGCCATCACCCCAAATCGTCGTTACACCGAAGACCTGGCGCCGGCCGACATCATCGTGGCGACGTTCGAGGGTGATGTAGTGGCCGGGGAAGGGATTCCATCCTCCGAGTTGATGATGCACGTCGGTGTCTACCAGGCGCGACCCGATGTGCAGGCCGTGGTCCACGCCCACCCGCGCTACGTCAGCGCCGCCGCCGTGATCGGTCGGCCGATTCCACCCATTCTCGAAGACCAGATGATCTACCTGGGCGGGCAGATCGAGGTAGCCGGCCATGCCATGTCTGGCAGCGATGAACTGGCCGCGGCCGCCGTCGTCGCTCTGGGCGATCGTCACGCTTGTCTGCTCGCCAATCATGGCGCCATCGCCGTGGGCCGTGATCTACGCGCCGCGCTCTATGCCTGTGAATACCTGGAAAAACTGTGCCAGGCTTTTCTGTGGGCCAGCCTTCTTGGCCCGCT
>CAZEPA010000345.1:0-5255 GCA_964513955.1 uncultured Anaerolineae bacterium
GTGGAAGGATGATTTGCCCATTGCCGGCGAGGTGCTTTATGGCAAGTTCCTCAAGCGCAAACCGGTTTTCATCAGCCTGAACCTGGCCCCGGCCTTTTACGCGCTCAGCGGCAGCTATGGGGAACTGGACGACTTCCGTGAGCTGTACCAGGATGCGAAACTGACCGCGGAGGCGCGCCAGGTGGCCGAAGCGCTGTTCCTGCAGGGCGCGCTGCCTACCAGCGAGCTGCGCCGCGCAGCCCGCCTGGCCGGCGAAGACAATATGACCCGCTTCGATCGCGCGCTGGCCGAACTGCAAATGAAGTGGCAGATTGTCAAAACGGGCATCTCAGATACGAACGCCTGGAAATACTGCTACATCTACGATTTGCTCCCGCGCCGCTTTCCCTCCATCCCGACCGCGGCCCGGCAAATCAACAGCAGCGAAGCGATGAGCCAGCTTCTGAACGCCTATATCAACACGGTGTTGGCCGCGACCCCAGCCGAAATCTGTCGTCTATTTGATTGGGAAAGCTGGCGGCTGGAGCAGATCGTGACGCGTCTGCATGCGCAAGGCCGCCTGCAGCGAGACGTGACGATCGAGGGACGATCAGGAAGCTACTTGCAGGCGCGGACGATTGAAGATTAAGAGTTTTGCACGGGTGAGAGCAACGAGAGAGGGGGAACATACGATGAAGTCAACGAACAGATGGTGGGTGGCGGCGGTTGTGGGCGGCGTCCTGTTGGGGGCGCTGCTGTTAGCTGGCGCAGGGCAAGAGGCGGCTGCGGCGGCGATAAGCGCGGCGCCGCGCGCAATCAGCGCAGCCGATATAGGTCAGGCCGGTAACATTGTGTACGTTGTGCGGCGAGGGGATACGCTGTTTTCGATCTCGCGGCGCTTCAACGTTTCGGTGACCACGCTGATGCGCATCAATCACATTGTCAATCCCAATCGCATCTACATCGGACAGCGCCTGTTGATCCCAGTCGCAGGCCCGGCGCCAACGCCAACGACGGCGCCCGGCGTGTCGGTGGAGGAGATCACCATCATCCAGCCTTCGATGGGGATGACAATCACCAGCCCGGTCATCGTCCGCGGCGTCGGTCGCGGCTTCGAGCAGAACCTCGGCGTCCGCATCCTGGACGCCAGCGGTTTTGAGATCGGCGGCGGCAATGCCATGATTAGCGGCGACTTGGGCCAGCGCGGACCGTACACCGGGGTGATCACCTTCACGGTGCCAGCCAACGCGCAGCCCGGCCGTATCCAGGTTTTTGCCGCCAGCCCACGCGACGGCGCGTTCGAACATCTCAATTCGGTTTCGGTGCAGCTGCCTGGCTCGGGGCTGGACGCCGCGCTGGAGAAGCTCAAGGCGGCGTTGGAGTCGGCCGACCAGCCGGCGCTGCAGCAACTGCTGGGCCGCCCATTCCTCTTTGGTCTCTACCGCAGCGAAGGGCTGCAGAGCGAAGACCCGGCGCAGGCCATGGGGCTGCTCACGTCGTATGGCCTGGGCAATCCGAAGCTCTTTGTGGATTTTTCGGTGGATGCGCGCAAGCTGTTGGAGAAATCTGGCGGCGCGCCCGCCGGGGTTGAGCATGTGGCCTACAGCACGGGCTGGGGCGCGGATGGCACCTGGTCTGCGTTTCTTTATCTGGGCACGCAGGAGGGCCAAATGCGCTGGACCGGCATCGTGTTGGTCTCGCCTGAAGCAAAGGATTTCTAGCCAACGCCAGCTATCGCAGCCGCACGCGGCCGAGGACGGCGGCTTGTTCGGTCAGGTTGACAGGTAATTGAAACTGCGTAGTGGGATCATGTAGACTGACAAGAATGTCGTACTCGCCGGCGGCGGCGTCGGCCGGCGCCATCAGCTGATAGTGCTCCTCGCGCAATCGCCCAACCTGCCAGTCCGTCGGGGGCGCGTCTTCCCTGGCGGCCGGCCAGTCAACGCTGATGGCTGTTTCACGGCTGTCCGCATGGCGCAGGCTCGTCATGACGACATAGTCCACACGCGGGCGCTGCAGCGGCCGCCAGAATAGGGCCAGATCCAGAGCCTGTCCGGGCGCGAGGCTGCGGCGATTGACATCGTAGCCCACCAGCTCGATCTCGTCGTCGAAATTGAACGCCACCGGGTTGGGCAGGCCAGCCTGCGTGAGGCGCGGCTCGATCCGCAGAGCGCTTAGCGGCACACGCACGGCGTCAGCCGTCGCCGTCAACCGGGCAGGGACTGTGACGCCGTCGTTGGCGCGGGTGACGCTGATGAACAGGCGGCAGGCGCACGGCGCGGGCGTGGTCTCCGGCAGATAAAGCTGATGTACGTCGCGCACCTGTTCGCCGGTCCGCCAGCGGCTGGTGGCGTAGTTGCCGCGGGCGGGGAAACTGTCGTGGCGCAGAATAACCAGCTCCGCATCATCTACGATGGTCAGGCTGATGCTGTAGTCGGCGCCAGGCGCGGCCAGGGCCTGCCAGAAAAGCGTTACCGACAGGGTCTGGCCGGGCGTCAAGTCAGTTTCGGGCACGGAAACGGCGCGCAGGCGCAGGGTTTGGTCGAAGGTAGCATCCACGGCGGTGGCGGCGGCGACTGCCGCCGGGCTGGGCGCGGATGGCGCGGCGTACGCCGGCGCGATGGTGAACCAGGGAATCGCCGCGGCCAGGAGGATCAAACCACTGCCCAGCCAGAGGCCCACCCGATCGCGCCACACGAAGGGCGTCAAGGTGTTGACGCCCGCAGCCCAGAGCACCGCGACGGCAGCCAGGGCCGGGAAGAGGTTGCGGCCTTGCGGCGGGTAGAGGGTGGTCCAGCCCCAAACTGACACGAAGACGATCAGGCACCAGGTGATCAAGAGCCAGAGTTTGAGTGAACTGCCGCGCGCGGCGCGGGCCAGATGCTCGCTGGCTGTGCGTTCGACCAGGCGCAAGCGGTTGAATCGCCACCAGACGATCAGGGCGCCCAGGCAGCCGATGATCCCGACGATGGTGAGTACATTGTAGACAACGTAGACCCAACCCGGCGGAGGCACGTTGAGCCAGCCGAACAAGGCCCAGAACGAGCGCCAGGCATAGTTGCCTTGCTGCACAAACTCACTCCAGGTGGGCCAGTCCGGCCGCGGGGGCAGCAGTTCGAAGAGGCTGCGTAGGCCAAAGACATTGCCGCTGAGCAGTAGATTGCGGATGTACCACCAGCCCGCGGCGAGGAACGCCAGTCCAAAGGTGATTCCGTGCCATTGCCAGAAATAGGTCCAGGAACGTTCGTGGATGGCAAAGGCGGTCAGAATAATGAAGGTGAGCGGCAGCAGCAGGAGGGCGTTTTGTTTGGTCAAGGCGGCCAGCCCCAGCGCCAGGCCCAGGCCAATCAGACGGCGCGTGGTAGGTGGCCGGTTGAGGGTGCGGGCGAGCAGCAACAGAATGAGCGCGGTGGCGGCTACGACCAGATTGTCGTTATTGACCGACGCACTGATGAAGATGAACTGCGGATTGGTCGCCACGAACAGCGCGGCCAGCTGGGCAATGGCCGGTTGGTTGGGAAACACCTGCCAGGCCAACCCATAGGCGCACGACACAGTCACCGCGCCGAGCAGCAGCGAGAACAGGCGCAGTACGCGCATGGCTAAGGCAGCGCCGCGACCGGGCCAGGCGCGGTCTGCTCCGTGGATGACATGGTTGACATTGGCGATGGTTTCGGTCTGATTGAGGGCCGCGTGCGGATTAAGGTGAATGATTTGACTGGCATCGCTGAGGTCAATGGGCAGGGTGAGCCAGTCGGCCAAAAGGTAGTAAAGCGGGGGCTGCGCCGCCAGTTGCCGCATCGGCAAGTCGGGCGCGACGAGGGCTGGCGGCAGGCCGTGGCCCTCGCGCAGCCAGCGGATAAATTGAAAGTGCAGGTCTTCATCGGGTGACTCGAAGAGCGGATTGATGAGGCTGTAGGTGAAGCCCAACAGCAGGAAAATGGTCAGAATCAAGATCAGGGGGCGCCGGGCCGCCCGTGGTTGTTGATCGAGCATGTTGCCTGTCCCAGGTTATCTGGCGGCCCGCGCGGGCCGTGCAGGCAGATTATAACACAGGCCGCGTAGAAGGCGAATGACGCGCCTATCAGAAAGGACGGTTGATGCACAGCGTGCCTACGGATACGCCGAATGATATTGAAATCATCGCCGCGGAGAACCGCTTGATCTGGCACATTCGGGCGGCGCCGATGCAGGTGGAGGTGAGCCTGCGCGGCTGCCTCGTGCGGCTGGAGGCGTTGGCCGATGACGGCGGCGGCATCCGTGTAGTGGTGGATGCCGAAGCGCCTTTTGCCCTGGAGATGGAGGCAGGCCCTATTGTTTTCTATGAATCGGCGCCCGCAGGGCGCACGGCCTATCTGCTGACTTACCTTGATCGCACCGACGTGCGACAGGTCTAGGCAGAAGTTGGGTTTCAACAAGAAACCCAACACCGTGCTCACCGACCTTCATGCCTAACAGAAGTCGGGTTTCTACAAGAAGCCCGACTTCTTGCTTGACCTGACATGTATCATTGGCGCTTTACCACTGATCTGCTACACTGTCGGCAAGCGGCGCGGCCTTATGCCCGTCCAGTGGGGCGATCAGAAGTGGATGCCCCTGCCTATCCAGAAGATACTCGTGTTACCACATTGATAGAAAGAGGTACATCATGTCGGTCAAGATTGTGAAGGATATCATGCACAAGGGCGTCATTGCCTGCCATCCCAACACGGCAGTGACCGAGGTTGTGCGCGTCCTGGCAGATACTGAAGTCCATGCGATTGTTGTCACCGGTCCCGACGGCGAACTGACAGGCATCATTTCGCATATGGACGTGATACCCTTGTTTGGACAACCGCTTGAAGGCAAGACGGCCGGCGAGATCATGACACGTAATGTCATCACGGCCAGCCTGGAGAATACCGTGGGTGAGGCGATGAAGCTCATGGTCGAGAAGCATATTCACCGCGTGGTCGTCACAGAGGCGGGGCCGAATGGCGCGCGGATTCCGGTAGGCGTGCTTTCGACGACCGACATCGTACGCGAAATGCGCGGGTCGCGCTGGATGTGGTATTTTAGCCCCAACCCTTGACCCCGCGGAGTCGAAACCAAAAGGATCACAGCCACGTGACCGGCGCGCGCCACGCGCATGTCACGGCATCAACCTGAAAAGCGAGAACAATCATGACTGCAACCATCATTGATGGCAAGGCGGTAGCGGCACGCATTCGCGCAGACTTGGCGCTGGAAGTGGCCGCGCTGCGCGAGAAGACCGGCCGCGTGCCGGGTTTGGCCAC
>CAZEPA010000346.1:0-5244 GCA_964513955.1 uncultured Anaerolineae bacterium
CGCGTTGGCGCAGCGCGGCATCTTCGTATGGCATGGCAACTATTACGCCGTGGCTGTCACCGAGCGCCTGGGCGTCGAAGAGCAAGGCGGTATGGTGCGCGTCGGCGCCGTGCACTACAACACCCTGGACGAAATCGCCCGGCTGGGCTTGGCGCTGCGCCAGATTCTGCACATGGCGACACATTAGCCACCGAATGAATGCGGGCCGCAAGGGCGTTTCGTCGCCAGGAATTCGGCGAGGCCTTCGGCGTGAGCGCGGCTCGACTGAGCTCGCCGAACGCCCTGTCGAACCGCAGTCGAGCCGTCCGCCGGCGCCGACGACAGCCGCCGAATGTTGGAGATTAACAAAATCAACCGACAATCAGGCCGTTCACCCGCCAGGTGCGCTCAGTCCGCTTCAGCGGACTTCAGCTGTCAGCCTGAACTTCAGTTCAAGGCGTTTGCGCGGCAAACCCGATGTTCAAGTGCGGAACCCGCCTTCGAATGAATTCGAGGCTGATAGCTAAAGTCGGCTCAAAGCCGACTGCCATCGCGGTAGCACCCTGTCCGCTCAAGAAGACCTGTCGTTATGTCGGCCATATGTTTGGATAAATTGTTAATCTTCAATCGCTCTGCAGCGGCGCGCCGCCGGCGCTTTGCACTTTGTACTATGCCCTTTGCACTATGTAAAGTAGGAGAGAAGCATGAGCGTACAACGCCCCAAACTGCGCCCCGTTGATGCGCGCCCCTTCGTGCAGTATGGACAACCGCAGATCTACCTGCGCGATCCCCTGCAGCTCAGCGACAAGGGGGTCGTTCTACCCCGGCACCTTGGCCCGCTCCTGATGCTGTGCGATGGCACGCGCGATGCACAGACCATGCGGGCGGATCTCCTGGTTCGGTTTGGCTTACCAGTGAGCGCAGATACCGTGGCGCGTGTGCTTGGCGCGCTGGATGAGGCTTTGCTGCTGGACAATGAGCACTTTGCCCAGGCGCACAGGCTTCGCTTGCAAGCCTATCGCGCGGCGCCTTTCCGGCCGCCAGCGTTGGCCGGCCAATCCTATCCAGCCGAGGCGCGCGAGCTGTTTCGTCTCCTCAACGATTACTTGGAAGGCGCAAGCGGCGTCGAGCCGGCGCCCCAGCCAGGCCGCGGGCTGCTCAGCCCGCACATTGACTATCCGCGCGGCGGACCTGTTTACGCCCAGGTGTGGAAACGCGCGACGGAAACGGCCCGCAGCGCCGATCTCGTGATCCTCTTTGGCACGGATCATTTCAGCGACCGGCTGATCAACCTGACGCGCCAGCACTACGCTACGCCTTACGGCGTGCTGCCCACCGACCAAGCCATCGTGGATGAGATAGCCCAGGCCATTGGCCCAGAGCTGGCCTTTGGCGGCGAACTGCGCCATCGTACAGAACACTCGCTAGAACTGGTGCTGGTATGGCTGCATCACCTGCGTCTAGGCAAACCGATCACCGTCGTGCCCATTCTGACTGGCTCGTTTGCCTCCTTTGTCCACGGCGGCCAGCGACCCCAGGATGATCCCACACTGGACGCGGTGCTCAATACGCTGCGCCGCGCCGCGGTTGGACGGCGCACGATCGTCGTAGCCTCCGGCGATCTGGCGCACATCGGCCCCGCGTTTGGCGGGGGGCCGGTAGACGCTGATGGACGCCGCGCGCTGCAAACGGCGGACTCAGAGCTGATGCATTGGATGGAACAGGGCGACGCCGAAGGCTTCTTCGATGCCATTCGCCGCGTGCAGGATCGCAACAACGTCTGCGGCGTCTCGCCGATCTATCTTACGCTGCGCTATTTGCAGGCCACAGGTGGGGAAGCGTTTGGCTACGATCAATGCCCAGCCGATGACCAGGGAACATCGCTGGTGTCGGTGTGCGGCATGACGTTTGCCTGATGGGCGACTTACGGCGTTGGCTATTTCCCAGGCGTTCAGGAGAAGAGGCGCAGGACGCAGATTAACGCAGGCTGCGCACGCAGATCAGGTTGGTTTGTGGGATGGCAGACCTCCGCCCGAATGAAAGCGACTCCTCCGCACATGCCTGCGGGGTGTTCTTCCCGTCTTATCTGCGTCCCACCTTGAAATCCCACGACCGCTTCCAAGCTTTTTCGTCCGTCACATCTCCATCTGCGTCGTTCTGTGTCCAACTTCAGAACCTCGTAAACGATCATGCTGTTTCTGGGGCCAGCGGCAGTTCGACAGAAACGGTCGTCCCCGCGCCGACCACGCTGTCAATGCGCAGCCAGCCGTCGTGAATTTCGGCCAGGCGCTTGGCAATGATCAAGCCGAGGCCGATGCCGCGGCGCTCGAACGTTTGCCGATCGAACTGCACGTAGGCGCCAATATCTGCGATTTGCTGAGGCGTCATCCCTCGGCCTTGATCGCGAATAGTCAGCCGTAACCGGTTATCTATGATCTCGGCCGTTACGTTGACGAGCGTGCCAGGCGCCGAATACTTGAACGCATTGTCAATCAGCTCTTCGCACAGCTTGGCAAAATAGGCGCCGGAAATGGCCGCCGCACCATCAACGGCGGTCACTTTCAAGTCATGACGACGCGCAGCGGATTGCGCTTTGTTCAACATGACTGCCCACAGCACCTTCTCCACACCCGGTGTCCATTCCTGGCGCAGAGCCGTTACCTGGGCGGCGTCGGCGGCCAAAAGCTCCAAGCGGGCATAGACCATAAAGTTTTCCAGGAGATGCTGCAGCCGGGTGGTTGAGTCATAGATCGCGCGTCCCATTTCTGCCAGTTCGGTCAGATCCAGGATGCTGCTCTGGGTGCTGATCAACTCCGAAAAGCCCAAGATGCCGGTCAGGGCGGTGCGCAGTTCATGCGGCAGAGCCAGGTTGATCGAGGAGCGCAAATCCCTCAGTTGGCGTTCTGCCTGCTGCAATAGATCCTCACGGCGCTGCAGACGAGCACTGATCGCTTGTAGCAGGTCAAGGCGGCGAAACGGTTTGGCGATATAGTCATCCGCGCCCAGTTCCATACCCTGCCGCACATCCGCGCGGTCCACCTTAGCGGTGAGAAAAATCAGGGGAATGGCGGTCGTCCTGGGGTCCTGGCGCAGCGCGCGCAGGATGGCATAGCCATCCAATTCTGGCAGCATGATATCACATAGAATCAGATCGGGCTGTTCGCGCTGGGCCGCTTCCAGCCCGTCGCGGCCATTATCGGCGCCGATACTGGCATAGCCGCCAGATTCGAGAATCTCCAGGATGTTGGCGCGCACCGCCGTTTCATCTTCGATAACCAAAATTCTCTTCATCACTCATCCCCGCCAATATCCTCTTCAGCCCTCAGACTTCTGGCGCGGCCGGCTGGGGCAGCACAATGCTAAATGTCGCGCCGCCGCCAACCGTGCTGGCAACCTCGATGTGGCCTGCGTGCAGTTCAACGGCCTCCTTGGCGATGGCCAGCCCAAGCCCTGTGCCGGCCACGTTCCCCACATTGCGTCCCCGATGGAAAGCTTCGAAGAGACGGTCGCTGTCCTCGGCTGCGATGCCGATGCCCTGGTCGCTGATGGTAAACGTGATCTGGTGCTCGGCATAGTCAATCGAGAGCCGGATCGGGCCGCCTTGGGGAGAGTATTTGATCGCGTTCGATAGAAGATTGCCCAGGGCCTGGCGCAGCAGCTTCTCGTCCGCCCAAATGGGCCGAGGCGCGCCAGCGGTTTCCAGGCTAATCTGCTGGTTGGAGCGGGCATGGACGCGGCTTTCCTCAATCAAATCCTGGCACCATGCTACCGCATCGAACCAGTGCGGGTTCGATTCCAGCTTGCCGGCGTCCGCGCGCCCGAGCACCAGAATACCGTTCAGCATCTCCGTCATGTGCAGCACAGCCTGTTGTATTCGGTGCAGGTGTTCCAGCTTCTTGTCAGGCGGCCAATCTTGCAGGTAATACTCCAACAGCTCGGCCGAGGACAGAATCGTGCTCAAAGGGGTGCGAAATTCGTGCGATGTCATGGACACAAAGCGCGACTTCAGTTCGCTTAGTTCCATTTCTTGCGCCAACGCGCGACGGATGTCCTCTTCAGCCTGTTTGCGTTCAGTCACGTCTACGGCCAGTCCAATCGTGCCCACAATCTGGTTTTGCGCGTCGCGCAAAGGCTCGATGCGAATGTCGAGATAGCGCTCGTCATGGCGACGTTCGTAACGGGTTGATTCGCCTCGCAGCGCGTGGTGAGGCTCGTCTGCGGCCAGTCGGCTGATTTCGGCAGCCGAGACCGATAAGGCCACAGGCGCGCCTTCGGCATTGGGCGGCGGATTGGGCGTGTTCGTGGAACGCTGCAGCCCAGCACCCATAGCTGAACTGAGGCGCAGATTGGCGTCGGTCGTCCACACAATGGCCGGCATTTGCTCCAGAATGAGCCGCAGCTTGATTTCACTGGCGCGTTGCGCGCCTTCGGCCCGCCGGCGTTCGCCAATCTCTGCCAGCAGCTGTTCATTGATGCGACTGAGCTCGGCCGTGCGCGCGGCCACCCGCTGCTCAAGTTCGTTGGTGTACTGCTGCACCTGGTCATACAGTTGGGCGTTGGCAATCGCGGTGGCGGCCTGATCGGCCAGGCCGCGCAAGAGGGTCAATTCATCCTCGCTGAGTCGGCGCGACTTGTTCATCACATGGATGACCCCGATCAGCTGCCCCTCGCGCAACATACTGCTGCCGACCAGGAAACGGATGCCGCAGTCAGCAAAAAGCGCCGCGTTGGCTAAGTCCGAAGCGGCTGTGATGTCGGTCATGATGAAGTCGCCATGGCGGCCATCGGCGCTGCGTTGATACACGGCGTGTGGTACGGGGACGCAGCGTTCTCGAAACTCAGGCGGCAGCCCGTAATCGGCCATCAGCATGAACACTTGCAGATGTTCATCATACAAGGTGACGGTTGCGCCATCGGCATTCAAGGCGTGCGCCGCCTCCTGAGAGACAGTCTCCAACACTGCCTTTAGGTTGAGCTGTGCGTTCAGGCGCTCGGCCACGCGCACCAGGGCCTCGGCGCGCGCGGCTGTGCGGTGGATGCGTTCCTGCGCTTCTTTGCGTTCGGTGACATCGCGCCCCACCGACTGGATTTCAAGCAGGCGTCCCTCGCGATCAAAGATCGCGCGGTCTGTCCAGTGCTGCCAACGGATGCTGGCATCCGGCGCGATCACCTGGTGTTCATAGGTGATAAGTGGGTTGGTTGGCGTCAACTGCGCCAGGCGCCGATCAACGCCATTGCGCTCATCCGCGAGGATCGAACTTTTGA
>CAZEPA010000347.1:0-5229 GCA_964513955.1 uncultured Anaerolineae bacterium
TTCAATCTGGGTGGAACCGCGAGCCTCTCGTCCCAACGACGAGAGGCTTTTTGTTGTCAAAAAATCAGGATTGTAAGGAGGAAAAATCATGGCTAAGTCAAGTCAACTCGAAAAGGATGATCTGTACAAGGTTCGTCATTCGGCGGCGCACGTCATGGCGCAGGCGGTGATGGAGATGTTCCCTGGGCAGGCGCGCATTGCCATCGGCCCGCCCATCGAAGATGGCTTCTACTATGACTTCGAGCTACCGCGGGGCCTGACGCCCGAAGACCTGGAGGTGATCGAGAAACGCATGCGCCAGATCATCGGCGGGCGTCACCCCTTCCTGCGGCGCGAGGTCAGTGCAGACGAGGCGCGCGCGCTCTTCGACCAGCAGCCCTACAAGCTGGAGTTGATCGCAGGCCTGGCGCAAGGCGGTGTGGATGAATACGGCAACGAAACGGACGAAGCGCCGGTGATTAGCACTTACAAGCACGACGTGTTCGAGGACCTGTGCCGTGGGCCGCATGTCGAACACACCGGGCAGATTCCCGCCGACGCGTTCAAGTTGATGAGCGTGGCCGGCGCGTATTGGCGTGGGGATGAGAACAATCCGATGCTGCAGCGCATCTACGGCACGGCCTGGCGCAACAAGAACGAGTTGAACCAGTATCTGCAAATGCTCGAAGAGGCCAAGAAGCGGGATCATCGCAAGTTAGGCAAGGAGTTGGAAATCTTCACCTTCGATGACGAAGTGGGGCCGGGGCTGCCCCTGTGGCTGCCGCGCGGCGGCGTGTTGATCGAAGAACTGGAGCGGCTGGCAAAAGAGATGGAAATGAAGGCGGGCTATGAGCGGGTGCGCACGCCGCATCTGACCAAGGAGTCGCTTTTCCTGCGCAGCGGGCACCTTCCGTACTACGCGGAGAGCATGTATCCGCCGATGGAGCTGGAGGGCGTTCGCTACTACGTCAAGCCGATGAACTGCCCCATGCACCACAAGATCTTTGCCGCG
This sequence comes from uncultured Anaerolineae bacterium, assembly GCA_964513955.1. Taxonomy (GTDB): domain Bacteria; phylum Chloroflexota; class Anaerolineae; order SSC4; family Amarolineaceae; genus Amarolinea. The sequence goes on from CAZEPA010000347.1 coordinate 992, forward strand.
AAACCGCGCAGCTATCGCGACCTGCCCCTGCGCCTGGCCGAGTATGGCACCTGCTATCGTTACGAAAAAAGCGGCGAGCTGTTTGGGCTTATGCGCGTGCGCTCGATGCAGATGAACGACGCGCACATCTACGTGCCAGAGGCGCAGTTCGAGCAGGAGTTCATGGGCGTCATCGCGATGTACCGGCAATACTTCGATTTGTTTGGCATTGAAAAGTATGTCATGCGCCTGAGCACACACCACGCGAAGGGGTTGGGCAAGAAGTACATTGACAACGAGCGCCTGTGGCTCAAGACCGAGGAGATGGTGCGTAATGCCATGCGCAACGGCGGCGTGCCCTTTGTGGAAGTGCCGGACGAAGCCGCGTTCTATGGCCCCAAGATTGACGTGCAGATTTGGAGCGCGATCGGCCGTGAGTTTACGCTGGCGACGAACCAGGTGGACTTTGCACAGCCCGGCCGCTTTGATCTGAAGTTCATCAACCAAAACGGCGAAGATGAAATGCCCCTGGTTATTCACCGGGCGCCGCTGAGCACGCACGAGCGCATGATCGGCTTCCTAATCGAGCACTACGCGGGCAATTTCCCGGTCTGGCTGGCGCCGGAGCAGGTGCGCGTCATCCCGATCACCGACAATCACAATGAGTACGCCGTCAGCCTGGGGCGGCGGCTGCGTGAGGAAGGCGTGCGCGCGGAGTCTGATCTTGGCTCCGAGCGCATGAACGCCAAGATTCGCAAGGCGCAAGGCATGAAAGTGCCGTACATGTTGGTGGTGGGCGATCAGGAAGTGGCGAACGATGCCGTGTCACTGCGCCGGCGCGATGGTTCACGCCAAGACGGAATGCCAACGAGCGAGTTCATGGCCCTGGTCAAAGCGCGCATCGCCAGTCGCGCCTCTACCCTGTAAGCGTCACAAGCCGCCGCTGAGGCTTAAAGCGTCAGCGGCGGCTTTTGCTTCATTTAATAAAGTCGTAGATGCCGTCGCGCCGCGGCCAGGCCTGACCACATGCGGGGCAGGTCAATGCGTCCGCGGCGACGACCAGGTCGTTGTGATGGCAGGCCGGGCAGCGAAACAGGCCATGAGAAGGTGAGACGGTCGCCCCGGCCGAAACCTGCGCCTGCACAAAAATGCTGGGGGCCAGCTTCAGCCCGCTGGCGTAGCGCTGCAGCCAACCATCGAGCGCGGCCAGGCGTGCGGCTGACCAGCGGCGTTTGAAGAACCCCGCGCGGAAGTGCGAGACCGAGACTTCGCGCTGCACGTGAAATCCCGCTCGCTGTAGTTGCTGTGAGACCCAGGCAGGATGGAAGTCAAAGTTGAGCGGCACAAATTCATACGGTTCGGGCGCAAAGGGGCTCCAGGTTTGTCGGCGCAGGGCAAAGCGCAGGATAGACTTCAGATTGCGCTTGTTGGCAAACTCAAGAACGAAGGCGCCGCCGGGGCGCGCGATCCGTCGCAGCTCCGCCAGGGCCTGGGGCACATCCACCAAGTGGTGCAGCACACGCACCATCACCACGGTGTCGAGCGTTTGATCCTGGAGCGGTAGATCATAGACATTGGCGCGTACAAAGACAAAGCGCGGATCATGGCCCAGGCGTTCCTGAGCCTGGCGCAGCATAGAAAGCGCTGGCTCGACCAGAATCACCTGCGCGTAGCCCGCGTAGAGATCGGCGAGGCGTCCAAAACCGGCCCCAATTTCAATCAGGCGCGCCCCGCCAGGCGGAAGCAGTGCGTGCAGCGCATGGCGCTCGGCCAGGTCTTCGAAAGCGCGCGCGTCGGTCCAAAACTCAACTCGATAGGTAGAACCCTCGTAGTCGCAGAGGGCTGGTGGATCGGGCGGCAGGAGCGGCGCCGATCGCGGCTGTTGTTCATCAGCATGAATGGACAAAGCAGGAACCTCACGGTTGTTTTTTACAAGTTGCTCAAAATGTTTCACGTGAAACATTAACATAAGACAGCGAGATTATAGCACAGGGCCAGGGCAAGCGCGAAATTGCTATTGATTGTTTGACAGCCATGAAACACATTGGTATAATTGGCAGCGGATTGACCGCTCGCGCGCAACGGCTGGGGCCAATCAATGCGCACGGCGCCATTGGGCTATCACCCTGGCCTGACGTCTGAAACGACGTCACCGTGGATCGTCTTGCACCCAAAGCGGCCATCAAGAAACTTGGCCTCGTGGTCGGTTCGCTGGCAATGCAGCGGAGGAACCTCATCAACGACATCTTTGTTTAATGCTCAACCGGGAGGTTGCATGACACTTAACATAGGTTCATCAGAACGATGATGACGTTGATTCTCGACCAGGGTACGCGGGATAGGTCGAGATTTTTTTTGGAGAGAGCCAGCTGATGCAAAACCAAGATAGCGACAAATCAATCCACGAGGAAGAAGATTTTGCCACCCTGTTTGCAGCGTATCTGAGCGATAAACAGAGCCATCTACGCCCACAACATGGCGATCTGGTGCAAGGCATCATCGTAGCCATTTCAGACAAAGAACTGGTTCTCGATGTCGGCGCCAAGCAAGATGGCATCGTTCCTGCTAGCGACCTGGCGAAATTGGATTCGGCCGCGCGCGCCAAGTTAGAGGTGGGCGCTACGATTCCGGCGATTGTAGTTAACCCCCACAATTTGGCGGGAGAGCTGATTCTTTCGATCTACCTGTCACAACAGGAGCAAGATTGGCTGCAGACGCAAGCAATCTTGGAATCGGGTGCGATTACTGAACAAGAAGTGGTTGGTTACAACCGTGGTGGTCTAACCGTAACCTTTGGCAGCATCCGCGGCTTCGTCCCGGCATCACATCTGGCGGATTATGGTCGTTCTTCAGAGGCAGAACGCGTCGATCGCTTGAGCAGTTACGTCGGGCAGATGCTGCCCGTCAAAATCATCGAAGTGGACCGGAAGAAGCGGCGGTTGGTGTTCTCCCATCGCCTCGCCGAGCAGGAACTGCGGGAGCAGCGCCGCGCCTCCTTGCTAGATGAGCTGCAAGCAGGGCAGATCGTGGAAGGTCGCGTCACGGCGATTCGGCCCTTTGGCGTGTTTGTGGATATTGGCGGCGCGGATGGTTTGATTCATCTGAGCGAACTCGATTGGCAGATCGTGAAGAATCCACACGATGTGGTCTCTGTGGGCGAAAACATTCGTGTGATGGTGCTGCGGCTGGATGACAATCGCCAGCGCATTGCCCTAAGCCGGCGCCGGACATTGCCCAATCCCTGGGAAATGGTCGCCCAGCGCTACCATCCGGGGCAAATCGTTCCGGTGCGCATTACCAAGCTTATGGAATTTGGCGCTTTTGCCGAGATCGAACCCGGCATCGAAGGCATGATCCACTTGTCGGAGCTTTCGCATCGCCCCGTGCGGCATCCAAACGAAGTGGTCGAGGTGGGACAGGAAACGCCGGCGCAGATTCTGCGTATCGAATCGAATCGCCAACGTATTGCGTTGAGCCTACGCCGCGCCGCCACTGATTGGATTGCGGCTGACGACAGCCATGCCAACCAGGTGGGTGAGTATATCTTTATTGAGAACGAGTACAACGATTCACTCGTTGATGAGACATAAACAAGAGCGTCCATCTCAGGGAATGACCGGTTCCCATCGAGAAGGGAGGTGAGACCATGACAGTACAACTTCGACCCGGTGAGTCGCAGGACAACCTGCTGAAGCGCTTCCGCAAGGCAGTCGCCGAGGCGCGTATCCTGCCCACAGTGCGCCAAAAGCGTTGGTTTACGCCCAAGAGCGAGCTTCGGCGCATCAAGAAGCAGAAGGCCATTCGCAAAGCTCGCCGCACCATGCGCAAGCGTGAGATGAGGATTCAGAGCTAAGAACCACGCGCGGGTTCACCGGAGTGGCAAGAAAACGGCGCGCAAGCGCCGCTATGCTTGTTACTCCGGGTCCCGCATGGCGTTGTACTGATAGCGGCCCGGCCTTTCGCACTGTTTTTGAGGAGTAACGATTCGAATGTCAAAAGACGAAGAAGATAAGATTACCGTTGAGGGCACCATTACCGAGACTTTGCCCAACACCATGTTTCGCGTGGTGATGGACAACGGCCACGAGGTGCTGGCCTATCTTTCAGGCAAGATGCGCAAATACTATATCCGGGTACTGCTAGGCGACCGTGTACGTATTGAGCTTTCGCCGTATGATCTCACGCGTGGCCGCATTGTTTATCGCCACAAGAAATAACCACCGGGTCAGACCACATTCCGCTGGTTCCGGTCCGCTGTG
>CAZEPA010000348.1:0-3439 GCA_964513955.1 uncultured Anaerolineae bacterium
GAGCTCGACAACTCCTTCCACGTTGTCCTCAACGGCATGGTCGTCAGCGGCATCGCCGGCTTCGCCGTCCGCCACGTCCTCAACCATCGCGCCTTCTTCCTGCGCGCCACCCTCGCCATCTCCCTCGCCGTCCCAATCATGGAGGTCATCCAGATCTGGGGCTACCAAGGCAGCCTCGACGCCATCCCCTGGATCCTCGGCGTCGGCGTCGCCAACGGCGTCCTCACCGCCATGGGCGCCCTCGTCCTGCTCTTCATTTGGCTGTGCGGCATTGCAGCCCCGCTCAGCCTCTTCAGCGCCATCAGCCAGCGCAGCTCCAGCCTGGAGCCGCGCAACCTGGTTGCCTTGACGCAGAAGAGCCTGCGCGGCTCAGTCGGCTCCGCCGTCCCCGGGTTAGCCGCCAAGAGCGGCCAGGCCATCGCCCTGGCGCCGGCGCTGACGGCCATTCCCGCGACCCCCACCTGGACGCCCGCGCCGACCGAGACGCCCATTCCAACGGAAACGCCGCTGCCGACCGCGACGCCCACCGAGACGCCGCTGCCCACCGAAACGCCGCTGCCGACAGCCACCCCAACCTATACGCCGCGTCCAACGGCCACCCCGCGTCCGGTGCAAGCAGCTGCGCGTGCAGCCCCGGCTGCCGCGGCCCAGCTCAAGGCAGTTGTGCCCGCGCCGGCGCCCCAATCGGGCAATCAGTATGTCCTGAAGGAAATGCGCCGGCTGTCGCCGTGCGAAAATAAGGGAAACCACAACATCTTCGGCCTGGTGATTGATGCGGCCGGCAACCCCATTGACGGCATCACGTTCATTCAGACGCCGGGCGATAATCCTGGCGAGATTCTGGACAAGAACGTCAGCGGCTCCAAGGGGCCGGGCAAGTTCGAGTTCGTGATGTGGAAGGGCGCGCAGTATGCCGTCTTTGCCACCAACGACGGGCAAAGCCCCAGCGGCAGCGACATCGCTCGCCCGCTGCACTCCAACTTCACCGACGAAGCCGAATGCGCCCCTGGCGAAGGCGGCAATACCCTGTTCCACAACTCCTTCGCGGTTGTGTTTGTGAAGACCCGCTAACCCTATCGCCTCGCAGCTCCAATAAGGACAAAACGGTCAAGGATACATCCTTGACCGTTTTTCTTATGCCACCTTTGCTGCTCCGTTGCTTGGTTTGTGTTTCCTTCCTGCGCTGCGTCATACACAACGCACCGCGCTTCGGTCATCATGTGGATCTGTTGGCTGAGGAGGGTTATCAGATGTCGAAAACGATTATCATCATCGGGGCGGGTATTGCTGGGCTGGCGGCCGGCTGCTATGGGCAGATGAACGGCTACCGCACGCGAATTTTCGAATTGCACGATCTGCCCGGCGGGCTCTGTACCGCATGGGAGCGCAAAGACTACATCTTCGACGGCTGCATCCACTATCTCTTTGGCACGGCGCCCGGTCAGCCCTTTGCCCAGGTGTGGGAGGAATTGGGCGCGCTGCGTGATCGGCCGATCATTCATCACGCGGAGATGATGCGCATCCAGGACAGCCGCGGCAAGACCCTGATTGTTTACGCGGACCCTGACCGCCTGGAAGCGCACATGAAGGATCTGGCGCCGGCCGACGCCGGATTGATCGAAGATTTCGCGCAGGGTGTGCGCCAGTTCGAACATTTCGACATGGCGGCCATGCAAGAAAAGCCGCGTGGACTGTTGAGCGCGCGAGAGTGGGCGCACCTGGGGCAAAAAATGCTGCCTTACGCGCTTCCGCTGGCGCGATGGGGCACGATGTCGGCCAAGGGCTTTGCCGAGCGTTTCAGCGACGATTTCCTGCGCCGCGCTATTCCGCAGATGTTCGCCTGGGAAGACTGCCCCGTCATGGCCGGACAATCCATGCTGGCTTACATGCACCAGGGTAACGCCGGCTTCCCGGCCGGCGCCTCATTGGCCTTTGCGCGCGCCATCGAGAAGCGCTACCTGGAATTGGGCGGCGAGATTCACTACAAGGCCCAGGTCGAGCGCATTCTCGTGGAGGATGATCGCGCGGTCGGCGTACGCCTGTACAATGACGAAGAGCATCGCGCCGACTATATCGTTTCCGCGGCCGATGGCAAAGGCACAGTCGTTGACATGCTGGGGAATCGTTTCACCTCGCACGAGCTGCAGACGCGTTTCGACGGTCGCCTGCCGGTGCACACGCAGCTGCAGGTTTCACTGGGCGTCAATCGCGACCTGAGCGCCGAGCCGCACTGGATCATGCACTTGCTGGATCAGCCGATCATGATTGCAGGTGAACTGCGCGGGGCGATTGGCGTCAAGAACTACTGCTTCGATCCTTCCCTGGCGCCGGCCGGCAAATCGGTCGTGGAGGTGATGCTGACGAGCGATTACGATTACTGGCAGCGCATCTACGGCCGCAAGCTGTACGACCTGGAGCAAATCCAGGTGGCGGACCAGGTCGTTGATTTTCTGGAGACGCTCTACCCGGGCATCAAAGCGCAGATCGAAGTGACCGATGTGGCGACGCCGCTGAGCTATGAGCGATACACCGGCAATTGGATGGGCGCGACATGCGGCTGGCTGCTCACCACCGGCACCATGATGTGGATGATTCAGGGGGTGGACAAAACACTGCCCGGTTTGAAGAATCTCTACCTGGCCGGGCACTGGGTAGAGCCAGGCGGCACCGTGCCAATTGCTGCCATGTCGGGGCGCAATGCCATTCAGCTCATCTGCCACGCAGACCTGCAGCCTTTTTCTACCAGCGTCGCATAGGGCGCGGGGCAAGCACGCGCGCGCCCGAACGTGTTTGGGGTTTGGCTAATCCGTTGTCGGTGTCAGCACGATCACAGGAATGGGACGGCCGCCAGTGCGTGACTTATAAGCGTGATAGCCAGGGTAGAGCTTGACCGCAGCGTTCCAGTAAGCTTCATATTCGTCGCCCTGAGCCTCGCGAGCCACGTAGGATCGTTCCTGCCCGCGCAGCAAAACGCGAACCCGTGGATGGGCGCGCAGATTGAAATACCAGGCCGGATAGTGCGTCTGACCGAAGTTCGAGGCAAAGACCACCAGGTGGTCGCCATCCTCGAGGGCCACGAGTGGGGCCGTGCGCGGCTGGCCGCTTTTGGCCCCGGTGGTCGTCAGCGCGATGATGGGCAAACCAGCCAGCAGGCTTGTGAAGGACGTGCGTCCCCGCGTCCAGCGCAGGACGGGACGGTCCAGACGGTGCATCAGCCGGGCAAACAGCCAGGACCCTGGCCGCGACCAGGCCAGGGGAAAGAACAAGCGCCGCCAGCCGCTGGGTGCGCGCACGTTGGTTGGTCTTGCTGTCATTCTACCAGGGCCACGACTTCAATTTCAACGCGCCCGCCCGCCGGCAGGGCGCCAGCCTGGACGGTTGAGCGCGCGGGCGGGTTAGACGCAAAGAAGCGCGCGTACACGGCGTTGAAAGCCTTGAA
>CAZEPA010000348.1:3539-5226 GCA_964513955.1 uncultured Anaerolineae bacterium
CGATGATTTCTTTGGGCATATGAATTCACTCCGTATCGAAAAGTCTAGGCAGACAGGGCTTCTTCCAACAATTGACGCGCCACGGCTTGATTGGCTTTGCCGCGCGTGGCTTTCATCACCTGGCCGATCAAGAAATTGAGCAGGTTGAGATTGCCGGCCTGGTATTTCGCGGCTTCCACCGGGTTGGCGGCAATGACTTCACGCACGATCGCGGCCAGCGCATCGGCGTCGCTGACCTGCGCCAGGCCGTCGGCTTCGACAATCGCCGCGGCCGGCCGGCCAGTTTCGACCATCGTGGTGAGCACGCGCTGGCCGATGTTGCGGTTGATCACGCCGCGGTCAATGAGGGTCAGCAGCGCGGCCAAGTCGCTGGGCGTCACCTTGAGCGCGGCGACATCTTGATTGGCGTTGTACATGGCGCTGAAAAGCGGGCCAGTAATCCAGTTGCAGACCTCGCGGCCCGCGCCGCCATAGGCCGCCGCGGCCGCCTCGAAGTAATCTGCCACGGCCTGATCCGCCACGAGCGTCGCCGCCTCGCTGACGTTGAGTCCGTACTGCGTCACGAAGCGCGCCTGCTTCGCGTCAGGCAGTTCGGGCAGGGTCGCGCGCAGTCGCTCCACCAGGTCCTGCGTCATGCGCAGCGGCGGCAGGTCCGGCTCTGGAAAATAACGATAATCGTGGGCCGATTCCTTGCTGCGCTGGACAAACGTGCGTCCCTCCGCCTCATTCCACCCCAGCGTCACCTGCTGAAGCGTGCCGCCGCGCTCGATGGTTTGGATATGGCGCTTGACTTCATACTCCACGGCGCCGCGCACGGCGCGGAAGGAGTTCAAGTTCTTGATCTCCACCTTGACGCCGTACTCGCCCTGGGCGGCCTGCTGCCACGTGCGCACCGAGACATTGGCCTCGCAGCGCATGGCGCCTTTCTCCATGTCGCCGCTGCTGGCGCCGATGTAGCGCAGGATGGTGCGCAGCTTGGTCAGGTAGTCATAAGCCTCTTGCGCGCTGTTGAGATCCGCCTCAGTCACGATTTCCAGCAGCGGCACGCCCGACCGGTTGTAGTCGAGCAAGCTATATGCGACGCCATTCTGGCTCATATGAATGGACTTGCCCGTGTCTTCTTCCAGGTGCGCGCGACGCAGTCGTATCACCTTGGGCTGCCCATCATCGCCGGTGATCGTCAAGCTGCCGCCGACGCACAGCGGCAGTTCGTACTGGCTGATTTGATAGCCTTTGGGCAAATCTGGATAGTTGTAATTCTTGCGCGCAAAAACGGCCGTCGCGGCAATGTCCGCGTTCAGGGCCAGGCCGGTGCGGATGGTTTGCTCCACGGCGCGCTGGTTGATGACCGGCAGCACGCCAGGCATTCCCAGGCAAACTGGGCAAACGTGTGAATTGGGCGGCGCCCCAAAGATGTTCGCATCACAGCCGCAGAACATCTTGGAGGCCGTCTGCAATTGGGCGTGGACTTCCATGCCGATGACAACTTGATACTGGGTCATGGTCAACTCGTTGCAAAGTATGGCGCCACGAAGACAAGCTCCGTCGCGTACTGTGTTTGGTTGCCCGCATTATACCACTGCCGCCGCGATCACAGAAAAGAACCGCAGGAGAGCGTCACGACCGGTGCGGACGTGCATTCTGACCAGGCATCCAGGCATGGGATCACTTGACACTGCGTGCATGT
>CAZEPA010000349.1:0-5213 GCA_964513955.1 uncultured Anaerolineae bacterium
ACCCAGCCCTGATCCTGGTTGATGTCCACTTCGACCGCAGGCTCAACCTCGCGGTCGGCGCCCAGGCCAGCCGCGCCGGCCGCAACCCAGGTTCCCGCGGTTTCAGTATGGGGTCGCGTCCAAGTCACGGTGGCTTCGGACCAATGACGCAGCATTCCCCACACCCGCAGGCGCGCGGGCGTCGCCGTGCTTCGCCGCGTCACGTAGAGACTGAGCGTGGCCTCGTTGACCGTGTCCGTGGACGGAATCTGCCACAGATCCACGCGCATGAGGGTGCGGTCATCTGGCCCAGGCCAGTAACTGATCCAACTGACATTGGTTTCCGGCCGCGCCCCGTAATTTGTATTCGGCGTTCCGCTGGTGATGGTCGCATCATAGAAGCCATGAAATCCGTCCAAGCCTTGCACGAGTGTGGTCGTGATCCAGGGATTCGGGGTAGGCAGCGGCGTGGCCGTATCCATCGGGAGCTGGGTGGCCGTCGGCGTATCCGTTACCGTCGGCGTGAACGTTGGCTCCAACGGATCGGTCGTGTAACTGATCGTCAGGCGTGGCCGCTGCGCGGTTTGGCTGTTTTCGCGGCTGGCAAGATTGAAGCGTGCAAACGCACCGGGTTCGCCTGCGACTTGCAGAATCAAACCGGCATTGGTGGCCGGGTCGGCGGTCCACCGCTGCACGAGGGGCAGTAGGTCGAGCGTGATTGTAATCGAACGACTGTCCGCGCGGCTGATGGTATGCAGCGCGTCGCGATCGGCGCCAATGGCTGCCGCGCCTGCTTGCTGCCAGGCCGCGCCAGCCGCAGCTTCTTGCCACGTCGCTTCATTCTCGACCCATGCGCGCAGCAGCGGCGCCGCCGTGAGGGTCACCGCGCGCGTCGAGGTGATGTCGGTTGCTGTCAATTCCAAGCGCGCGCTGCCCACCGTGGCGGTGATCGGGATCGAACGGAGATCGAACATGAGCAGGGCGCGGCTGCTGTCTTCGGAATACGCCTGCCACTCCAGCGTCAGCGTGTTGCGCCACCCATCCGGTTGGGTGGGCGTCAATGCGCTGATGGTCGTGTCGCGGCTGCCGGTGTAGCCGGCAATGCCTTGTTGAAATACTGCGGTTGTCCATTGCGGCGTTGCCGTGGCCGATGGAAATGGGGCAAAGGCCTGTGCTAGAAAAATGAAGACGATGATTAGGGCGGTGGGCATTCCCAACACGGCCACTCGAGTGGACAGGCGCCTTGTCATAATTTTCTCACCTCATGCGTGGATAGGCCGATTATACTCGAAAGCAACCGAAAAACCGAAAACGACGGCGCACGTCGTCATGACGTGGTTTTGGGCTTTGATTGACCTTTGGTAGAATGATCGCGGTCCATGCGACCGGAAATGTTGAGGAACATGCGAAGACCTTTTTCACAGAAACTCCCTGGCAAGAGACTTGGGCGAGCCGCGTCGCACGCCCACCTCTGCTGGGCATTGGCCCTCCTGCTGACCCTCACCTCGTCGGCGGCGATGGCCGCGCCGCCGCGGCAGCCCATGGCCTTGGGCGGCGAGCGCCTGGTGTTGGCGTTCTACTACAACTGGTTCGATGAAAACACCTGGCGCCAGGACAAAGTCCCTGATTTCCCGGCTACGCTCTACGTGTCACGCGATCGCGCGGCGATGGCGCGCCAGATCGAGCAGGCGCAGGCCGCTGGCATTGATGCGTTTGTCGTGAGTTGGTATGGCCCGCGTACGGAGAACAATCAGACCGAAACCAACCTGCGGATGCTGCTCGACGAGGCCGCGGCTCGGAACTTTCGCATAGCCATTGACTTCGAGACTCAAGGGCCTTTTTTTGGATCAAGCGGCGATGTGACCCAGGCCTTGCGTTCGCTCTTGGCGACTCATGCCAACCACCCGGCGTATCTGCGCGTGGACGGGCGCCCAGTTATCTTCTTTTGGCGCCAGCAGCGCTTTGGAGTGGGGGCGTGGCAGGGGCTGCGGGATGCAGTGGATCCTGGACGTCAGGCCCTATGGATCGCGGAAGGGGTAGACATTAGCTTCCAACAGGTTTTTGACGGCCATCACCTTTACAGTGTGGCCTGGTCAGCCGACCCTGGCGTGCATTTGATCAAGTGGGGGCAGCGCGTGCGCGCGGCCAGTCAGACCTGGGGACGCAAAATTTGGGTGGCTACTGTGATGCCAGGTTATAATGATACGCGCACCGGCCGCGGTGATGCCTTCATTCGACCGCGCGATGACGGCGCCTATTACGCCAAGACTTGGAATGGCGCGCTGGCAAGCGGCGCGGACTGGGTTATCATCACGTCATGGAATGAATGGCCGGAGGGAAGTTACATCGAGCCAAGCCAGGCTTATGGCAGTCGCTATCTCGATTTGACGCGCGAGTGGGTCGCACGCTACAAGAGTGGGGAGGGCGCGGCTCCTGCGCCTGCACCTGCGCCTGCCTCTACCCCGCGACCGACGCCAACGCCCGCGCCCACCCCTTCTTCGCCTCAGGTGGTGGTGCGCGGCGCTGTGATCAATTTGCGCGATGGGCCTGGCACCGATTACCCGGTGTTGGAGCAATTGGCCGCTGGGAGGCGTTTGCCGATCGTCGGTCGCGCGCCGGCGCAGGCTGACAGGGGCGCGTGGTGGCAGGTTTGCTGCACCACGGATCAGCGCGTGGGCTGGGTAGCTGCCCAATTGGTAGACGCGCAAGGCCCGCTGACGCAGGTTCCCGTCGTGTCGCCGCCGCCCGCGCCGACGCCAGCACCGCGTGTGCGCCCGTGGAACGTGCCTGAAGAGGCCATGACAAGTGCATGACAGCCAGTGAGGCGGAACATGCTGAGCCGTTGGAGGAGGGAAGGATGGAGAACCGTGTGAGCACCGAGGCCGCATCTAGCGGCCAGGATCCCAAAGGAATGGAAGCCGATATCTTGCGCATTTTGATCTCACGCGAGGCCCTGCAGGCGCGCGTGGGTGAGTTGGGCGGGCAGATCAGCGCCGATTATGCGGGCCGCAACCTCTTCTTGGTTGCTGTGCTCAAAGGGAGTGTGGTGTTTCTGGCCGATCTGATGCGTTCGATCAGCATCCTGCATCGTATTGACTTCATGGCGACATCGAGCTATGGCGCCTCGACCCAATCTACGGGGGTTGTGCAGATTCTGAAGGACCTGGAAGAGAGCATCGAAGGCCAGAATGTGCTGGTCGTTGAGGATATCATTGACAGTGGGCATACATTGGCCTATTTGCGGCGCTTACTGTTGGCCCGCAATCCGGCCTCCTTGCGCATCTGCTCGCTGCTTGACAAAAAGGAGCGCCGGGAATCGGACGTGCCGGTGGATTATGTCGGTTTTACGATTCCGAATGAGTTTGTCGTCGGGTATGGGCTTGATTTCAACGAAATGTACCGCAATCTGCCGTTCATCGGCGTATTGAAGCCGGAAAAATATCGCGCTTGAGTCTGGTTGGTTGTCTGCGCGGGTGCAAATGCCAGCACAGACAACCAACTCACGAGAGCGTTAGCCGCCCAAGCCGTAGAAGAAGTGAAGAATGGTGGCGACGCCCTGGCGAATCTGTGACAAGTTCATTTTCTCGTTAGGGCTGTGCAGGCCGTCATCAGGCAGGCCAAAGCCCATCATCAACGAAGCCATGCCGAATTTCTTCTGCAGCAGGGCCACAATCGGAATCGAGCCGCCTTCGCGCACGAAGAGCGGTTCGACGCCGTAGACAGCCTGGTAAGCCGCGCTGGCTACTTTCATGGCGGGATGATTGAGGTCCACGCTGGCGCCAGGGCCAGACTGGATCGGCTGGATCGCGACGCGCACAGTCGGCGGCGCCAACGATTGCAGATACGCGCTGAGCAGGCTGCAGATCTCCTCTGGGTCTTGATCTGCGACCAGCCGACAGGAGATCTTGGCGACCGCACGCGAGGGGAGCACCGTCTTGATGCCGTCGCCCGTGAAACCACCCGAAAAACCGTTGATTTCCAGCGTTGGCCGGCTGGAGGTGCGTTCGACAATGGTATAACCAGGCTCGCCCCAATCCGTGGGCGGTTGACCGGCTTCGGCCAGCCAGGCGGTGCGATCAAAGGGAAGCCTGGCCAGTGCGGCCCGATCTTCATCGGTCAGTGGGCGCACGCGGTCATAGAAATGCGGCACAGTCACATGACCATGGGCGTCGTGCAGCTGCGCTAACATGGCGCTCAGCGCCTGGATGGGGTTTTGCACTGCGCCGCCGAAGATGCCTGAGTGCAGATCCTTGTTTGGTCCAGTCACCTCAATGTGCAAGGCCATCAACCCGCGCACGCTGGTGATGATAACGGGACAATCCGGCGCCAACATGTGCGAATCGGAGATGAGGCAGACATCGGCCTGGAAGCGATCGTGATGGGCGTCGAACAACGCGTCCAGGCTGGGACTGCCGATCTCTTCTTCGCCTTCGATGATAAACTTGACATTGACCGGCAAGCGGCCATCAGCCTTGAGCATGGCTTCGACGGCGGCCAGGTGGATGATCAACTGGCCCTTGTCGTCCGCCGCGCCGCGGGCGATGAGATTGTCCCCTTGAATGGTTGGCTCAAAGGGGGGAGTGCGCCACAGTTCGATGGGATCGGCTGGCTGCACGTCGTAATGACCATAGCAAAGGACCGTGGGCTGGCCTGGCGCATGCAGCCAATCGGCATACACCACGGGATTGCGGCTGGTCTCTAGCACGTGCGCATGTTCGAGACCGATCTCTTGCAAATAGGCGCTGACCCAGGCGGCTGCCCGCTCAACGTCGGGTTTCGCTGCCAGCACGGTACTAATACTTGGGATGCGCAGAAGTTCTTGCAGGCGCAGGAGTCGCTGCGGCTCACGCTGCTGAGCTGCAGCGAGCGCTTCAGTAATGGGCATAAGGCTTCCTCATCAAAGAAAATGATTGATGCGATTATCGCATAGGAAACAAGGCATGTCAAAACCAATGCCAAAATACGATTTGATCGGGCGTGCGCTTTGCGGTCTGGTCTTCGCGCTGGCTTTCGGTCAGTTGCCGGTTCTCCTCCAGCGCTTCAACCTTGATGATCGACCAGAGATTGCCCGTCTTGAACGGCTCGCTCACCGACCCGACCGCCGTCGCCCTTGATCTGACGGTGCGTTTCGCCGAAACCGACGCCATGGGCATCGTTCACCACAGCAACTACCTGGTCTGGTTCGAGGCGGCGCGCGTGGCATGGATGGATGTGGCCGGGGTTCCATACAAGGA
>CAZEPA010000350.1:0-5195 GCA_964513955.1 uncultured Anaerolineae bacterium
AATAGGCTTGCAGCGTGCCAATGTCTACCCAATAGCCTTCAAAGTGGTGCGCAAACACACGGCGACGCTTGACCAGCGATGGAAGCACCTCACGACCAAAATCCACCTGCTCTTTGCCTTCGCGCGTCAGCCAGTCAATCAACACCTCGCGTTTGAAAACGTAAATGCCCATCGAAGCCAGGGTGCTGCGGGTGCGTCGCGGCTTCTCTTCGAAATTGCTGATGCGTCCATCAATTTCGGTCTTGACCATGCCGAAGCGATAGGCATCGAACGGGCTGACCTCGCGCACGGCCAGGGTGACGTCGGCCTTGGTCTGTTCGTGAAAGGCTAACAGCTTGCGATAGTCCATCTTATAGACGTGGTCGCCGGCCAGAATGAGGACCGCATCCACGTTTTGTTCTTGGACAAAGCCCAGGTTCGAGCGAATGGCATCGGCCGTGCCGCGCTGCCAACCGCCGCCGTCGCGCGTGGGGTACGGCTGCAGAACCCGCACACCCCCGGTCGTGCGGTCAAGATCCCATGGTTTGCCCAGGCCAACGTGCTCTATCAGCTCACCGGGCTGATATTGCGTCAACACCGCGACGTTGAAGATGTCGGAGTTGACACAGTTGGATAGCACGAAGTCAATAATGCGAAACTTGCCGGCAAAAGGCACAACCGATTCGGCCCGCTGCGTGGTCAACACGCTTAACGCTGGGCTTTCACCGCCGGCCATGATCATGGCGAGCGCTTTCATGGCACCTCTCTTCCTCTATTTATCCTACGGTCTCGCCGCTGGCAATGGTCAGGCCAGGGAAACTGCTTTCGTCCAGATCGCTGTTGATGAGCACGTTGCGGCCGATGCGCGTGTTGGGTGGGATGCGAGCGCCCTTACCAACCACCGTAACGCCGATGTTGAGTTTGTCCGGTTCCTTGACATTAGGCGTGATATCGTCGCCTTCACCCACCACGGCGCCGGCCCCCACCCAGACGTTCTTATCAATGATGGCCTTGTCAACCACAGCGCCGGGGCCGATGTAGGTGTCGTTCATGATGATCGAATCGCGCACGACCGCGCCAGGGGAAACGTAGACGCCAGGCGAGAGCACCGAGTGTTCGACCAGGCCGCGCACGTTGCAGCCGTTGGAGACCTGGCTCTTGACCACGCGCGCTTGCAGCCCGATTTTGGCCGGCGGCCGTTCTTCGGAGCGCGTATGAATGACCCACGTGGTATCGTAAAGATCGAGCGCCGGCTTGTCCTCTAACAGGGCCAGGTTGGTTTCCCAATAGCTTTGGATTGTGCCGACGTCCACCCAGTAGCCTTCGAAAGGATAGGCGTAGACGGCGTCATCGGCGATCATGCCCGGGATGACATGCTTGCCAAAATCAAGGCTCGACTCTTTGGCCGCGCCCTGCCGCAAGCGCTTCTCCAGCGCGTCGCGATCGAAGACGTAGATGCCCATCGAAGCCAGGGTGCCTTTGTCGCGCTGTTTGGGCTTCTCTGTAAACTCGGTGACTTGTTGGTTCTCGTTGACGCTCATGATGCCAAAACGATCGGTCTCTTCCAGGGGCACATTCATGACCGCCACGGTCAGCGCCGCGCCCACTTCCTGGTGGTAGCGCAGCATCGCGCCGTAATCCATCCGGTAGATGTGATCGCCTGACAGGATCACGACCAGGTCGGCCTCGGTGTCGTCAAGGTAGCCGAGATTTTGGTAAACGGCATCCGCGGTGCCTTTATACCAATCTTCCGCGCGCCGTCCCTTGTAGGGCTGCAGCAGGCGCACACCCCCGCGGTTGCGGTCGAGGTCCCAGGGCTTGCCGATGCCGATATGATCGTTGAGCGAATGTGGGCGGTACTGCGTCAGCACGGCCACGTTGAAGATGCCAGAATTGACGCAGTTGGAGAGGGTGAAGTCAATGATGCGGTATTTGCCGGCAAAGGGCACCGAAGGCTTGGCCCGTTTTTCCGAGAGCACGCTGAGTCGCGCGCCCTCGCCGCCGGCCAGAATCAAAGCGACGACTTTCTTCAAGATTTACCTCCCTAAAAAGAACCATCAAAGGCGTATGCCCTCTAGGGCGCTAACAGCAGCCATTGATCGGCGCACCAGCCCTGGCCGGCTTCCCCTTTGACTTCCCACCAGGTGTAGTTGTCAGCCGTAATGGGGCCTTGCACCACGGTCAAGATCGCATCGGCGGGAAAACGGGTCGCTAACTGAAAGCGCAAGCCTGCGTTGCGCCGAGCATTCAAGAATTGAGTATTGACAACACGCACTTGACTGCCAACCGTAATTGTGCTGCTGACGCTGGTGGTCAGCGTCGCCGTCGGCGTGATAACCACAGCTGCCGGCGGCGTCGCGGTTGGCGGGGCAAGGGTGGGAGTCAGCGCGCCCGCGTCCGTCGGCGCTGCGCTGACCGCCGATGTGGGCGCCGCCGCCAGGGCGGTGGGCAGCGGCGTAGGCTGCGCCGTTGGTGAACGTCCACGCAGCGCCGTAATGAATGGGGCTGGCGCCTGCAATCCGGCTTGAAACAGGGTGATGGGTGATCGGAGCGCGCCGCCCACCCATCGCGTCGCCACGCTGCCGGCTCGATCCGCAAAACGCGGCGATGAAGGGTCAACGAGCGCGGTCGCCAGAAAGGCAAGGATGAGAAAGATGGCGGCATAACCGAGCAAGCGGTCGGGACTGAGTTTGCGAACGCCGCGCAGGGCGTAGACGACGCCGGCATACAGACCGACCGGAAGCCCAAGCACGATGATGAAACCGGCGAAGAGCCACGGCCACGGCAGGTTGAGCGCCCAGCGGGCCAAGAAAAAGGCCGCCAGGCCAATACCGATGAAGATCAGGCCGATGAGCAGAGACTGCAGCCCCTGCTGCCATTCGGGGCGCGCGTGCTCTTGTGTGTTCACGCCCGCCAAGATGGCGCGCAGGCGGTCCACCTCATTGTTAGCCGCGGCCAGGGCGCGCGACTGGCGCAGCGAATTCTGCTCTAGTTCAACGGTGCGCTGGCGTTGGCGCTGCATCTCGCGCTGAAGCTGGACTACTTCGGATGGTAATGTCTCTTGGGTCGTACGATACAGCGGCCGCTCGACCCGCGGCCAGGGGCGATCGCTCAGTTGCGGCCAGATTTCAACCGCGAACTGCGCCGCTAGATTGGCCTGCTGATGTAGCTCTTCGTCGGTCACGCTGACATCCCCGCTGCGGACGCGCTCGCTCAGCGCCTGAATAGCAGACACGGTGGCTGCGCGGTCGGGTGTAAGCAGGTTGGTGAGCGCGGAGGTGGCCTGACCAATCTCTGGAGTCTGGGACGCGGGAGTGGCCGCTAGATTTGACGGAAGGCCGGGTTGCGCCAGCGGCTCCTGGTAGAGCGCCTGAGTCAGCGCCGCGTCCAATTGCAGCAGGGCCAGCGCTGAATCCGACGGCGATTGCGCGCTGTTTTGGGCGCGGATAGCCGCCTCCAGGCGTTCGCACACACTCTCCAGGCTTGGTGACATCCCACAAACCTCAACGTAATGCGGGGTGATTGGTCTCACTACAGACATACAAACAACGAACGGAGAACTTGTAGCCGCGCAAGTATACCGCATGAAGGCGAAAACCGTCAATCCACCGTATCGAATCGCAGCAATGTTCGATTTGATCGAATCGCAGTCATTCCGCACAGAACCGAACTAGGCGTTGACGCGTCGCTCGCCATCGTCGCGTACAAAGACCGAGAGGAAGAAGCTGACGATGCTGATAATTAGCCCGCCGAAAAACGCGGCGCTGAAGCCGTCGACGCGAAAGCCGATGTTCAACGCCTCTGCGATGCTGCTGGTCAGCAGAAGCATGAGCGCGTTGATGACCAGCGTGAAGATGCCCAGAGTCAGGATGATGAGCGGGCAGGTCAACAACGCCAGAATCGGCCGGATGATAGCGTTGACCAGGCCGAAAATGAACGCGACAATGATAACCGACTGCCAACCGTCGTAGTTGATGTGCGGCACCACCTGCGCGGCAATGCCGAGGGCCAGCGCATTGATGAGCAAGCGAATGATGAAACGATTCATCGTGACCTCCTTGTCTATGGCGCGCCGCTCACAGCCGCTTACGCATGGTGAGCAAGGTGCGCATCTCGTTGAAACCAAGCCGCTGCAGCGCGTCGGCTGCCTCTTGATGCGTCGCCTGAATCGAGGTATGAATTGGATAAATGGGATAATCGCGCAGCAGGGTTAGGGCATGATGAATCAACGGGTATTCGATCTTGCCGCGCTCATCTGGGTGTACAAACAGCTGCAGGGTGTGTTGGCCCTGCCAGCGGGCCATTTTCAGCAGCAAAAAGGCATCGAACTGAGTGGGCTTGGCGGCATTGGGCGCCACCAGGCGCGCAACCCGCGAGTGGCCCAGCGCGTTGAGAAAGGCTTCATTCAGGCGGCGTTCGATGTACAGGTGAAAATGGTCGGCGCGCACCGGGCGCCACCAGTGCATGAGGTTAGGGGTGGCCGCCAACGCCAGTTCATAAGTGGCATACCATTCATCAACGTGCAGCGGGCGCAGGCCCGGCAGCGGCGCAAACGAGGCCAGGGTCTTGGGCACGCGCGCCAGGCGATAGTCGCTCAATCCGCCCAGCATGTCGAAGCCCATGCGCTCGTAGAGACCACGCGCGATGTCGTTGTCGCGCCGCACCTGCAGAATGGCCCAATCTCCGCCGCGGCGCTGGATATAGTCGAGCGCCGCGGCCATCAATTGGCGGGCAATGCCGCGGCCGCGATGCGATCGCGCCACGGCCACGTTGGCAATCGCCCAGCGCTGCCCGTAGCTGTCAACCCGCTGCACCGTGATGTTGCCAACCACGCGATCATCTTCTTCCCAGACGAAGCCGTCGAGCATGTCGTGGAAATCTGGGCTGAAACGGCTGAGGAACATAGTGAACGGCCCCATGTGGCCGAAGGTGCGCATTTCACGCAGCGCACTCAAGCCGCTGGCGTCCAGTTCATCGGCAAAGGCATCGTGAATCAGGTCAGCCACCTCGCCCAGATCACGCCGCACGTCGAGCGGGCGCAAATGGGCCGCTTGCATTGGTTGATTCGCCGTTGCGGTCAGCGCGTGCGTGGTCATCTGTCCCGGTCTGCTCCCAGGTCGCTTGGATGCGGTGAGTTTAGCATTGTTTTGGGGAGATGTCAAAGGCGTGGTTTTGTCAGCGAACAGCAATTACTGGCATCGGCTGCATGGCGATTC
>CAZEPA010000351.1:0-5187 GCA_964513955.1 uncultured Anaerolineae bacterium
TGGCCGGGGAGTGCGATGGCTTCGCCCTGCACACCTATGGGCGCAGCAGCGATCCGGCGACTGTCACCAGCGCGGAAACCATGGACCCTCCGTATAACCGCTACAACAAGCAGTTCCCCACCTACAAAGATTTCTTACGCGTGGTGCCGGCATCCATGCGCTCGTTGCCCTGTTACATCACCGAAACCGACTACAACGAGCCGTGGGAAGACCGCAACACCGGCTGGGTGCGCCGCGCCTACGAGGAGATCAACCAGTGGAACCAACAAGCGGGCAACCAGGCTATCCGGGCGCTGGTGCTCTATCGGTGGGCCAACCATGACCACTGGGTCATCGAAACCAAAAACGGCCCGAAGGAGGACTTCAAGCAGGCGCTGAGCGTAGGCTTCAAATGGCCGCTGCGGCCGGTGGTGGTGGATGATCCCTTCGCGGCGCTGCGCCAGCGCCTGGGAGACCTGGAGGCGCAGGTGGCTAAATTGCTGTCCGATCTGCAAAAAATGATCGGCGCCGGTTCGTCCGCCTCCAGCACGCTCATGGCTACGATCACGGACCTGGCCACGCGCGCCGGCGCGGCTGCAAGCGCTGGTTCTGAGACTGACGCGCTGACCCGCGGCGTGTCCAGCCTGGAAGCGCTGTTGGCCCTACCGCCTGGCGCAGTGCCGCAGCCTGACTTACAAGACCTGCGGGGAGGCCTGCCGCAGACCGCACCTTACCCCGCGCGGGATGTGGGCGCGATCCGCCGCATCGTCATTCACCACACGGCCATCGCTGATGGGACCGTGTCGCCCCAGGTGATTGCCCAGGGTCAAGTCAGCCGCAGCGGCAAGCTGGGCATCACGTATCATTTTCTCATCAACGCCGATGGCACGATCTACTGGACGCAGCCGTTGGAGGCGACAGTTGAGCAGACGCTGAGGCCTGACGTCAACGCGGACAGCGTGGCCGTGGCCCTGGGAGGCAGCTTCATGACCTCGGCGCCGACCGATGCCCAGATGGCGAGCGCCGCACACCTGGTCGCCTGGCTGCTGACCACACTGAAGCTCAGCCCAGACGCCATCATTGGCCGCCTGGAGGTGGAGAAGGTCGGTTCGCCGGGCGCACAGTGGAACACCGGCGTCCGGTATCGCGACGCGCTGCTGAACGCAGTGCAGACCTGGCTGAGCAAACAGCCGGATGATACGGAACTGACACAACTACGCAAGCGCGTGACCGAGCTGGAGACTCAGCTCGGCCAGATGCAGGGCGTGGTCGCCGGCGTGCAGCAAGAAACGGCATCCTTGCGCGCAACGCTGGCGCAAAGGGACCAGACGCTGGCCGGTCTGAACAGCGCGCTGGCGCAAAAGGAACAGGATTTGACCAGTCTGCGTGACACGCTGGCGCAGAAAGAGCTGCAAATCGCCGATCTGCGCGACCAGGTGCGTCGCCTGCAAGGCGGCTCGCCGTCTGGGGGCGTGGTCAAGCCAGACATCAAGGATCCTGGGCCGTTGAAGCAGCACGACACGAAACGTTATCCCACGCGGCCTCTGAGCGACATTAAGCGCATCATTGTGCACCATACGGTGACATCCGGCACGCTGACGCCGCAGCGTTTGGCCGAGGCGCAGGTGGGCCAGGGGCGGCCAGGCATCACCTATCATTTCTTGATCAGCGGCGATGGCGCCATCTACGCCACGCAGCCGCTAGAGACGATCACCGAGCAAACCACGCAGCCGGCTCTGGACGCCAACAGCGTGGGCGTGGCCCTGGCTGGCAATTTCACGTCGGTTGCGCCCCCCGCGGAGCAGTTGAACAGCGCAGCCAGGTTGATCGCCTGGCTGCTGACGACCTATCAGCTCAGCAACGATGCCGTGGTGGGCCGCAGCGAGTTGGAAAATGTCGGTTCACCGGGCGCGCAGTGGCTCAGCGGCGCCCGTTTCAAAGATGCGCTGTTGGCAGCCGTGCAGTTAGAGCGGGGCAAAACACCGCCCGACAATACCGGTGAGGACAACAGCGCGTTGGTCGCGCAGCTGCGCGGCCAGATCGCCGCGCTGACGCAGGAACGAGATGGATTGAAGGCCACCCTGGCGCAGGCGCAGGCCGATGTGGCGCGCCTACGCGGCGCTGACGGTCAGATCGCCGCGCTGACACAGGAACGGGACAGCTTGAACAGCGCGCTGGCCCAGGCGCAGGCCACCATGGCGCAACTGCAAGCCGCCATCGCGCCGTTGCAGGCGCAGGTGCAGAGCCTGCTAAGCACAGTCGCCGCGCGCGAGGCCACGATCGCACAATTGCAGGCGCAGATCGCACAGCTTCAGGCTGACAAGCCCGCCGGCGTGCCGCAGCCCCCGATGGTGGACATGATCGGTAAGCTGGAAACGCATCCTACCCTGCCGCCCTACGCCACGCGCACACGGCCGATCACCCTGATTGCCGTGCATCACACCGATACGCCGCTGACGCATACGGTGCAAAACATCGCGCACTATCATGTGTTCGGCACGCGCACAAACGCGAAAGGCGAACTGGTCAAGGAGCAGTGGCCGGGCATTGCCTATCACTACATCGTGGCGCCAGACGGCACCATTTTTCACTGTCAGCCCGATGAGATTCGCTCCTACCAGGTCGGCTCCTACCAGGGCAAAGAGCCGAACAATTACGCCGTGGCGGTGAGCCTGATCGGCCGCTTCATGCGCACCGATTTGAACGGCAACCCGCACCCGCCTGAAAAGCAGGAACCGACGCCGCCTCAATTGGCAAGCGCGACGCAGTTGATTGCCTGGCTGATGCAGAAGTACAACATTCCCCTCGACGCGCAATTCAAGGACGGCGTCCCGGAAACGGGCGTCGTGGGCCATCGAGACATCTGGGATCAAATCGAAAAGAAAGGGACTACCGAGTGTCCGGGCGACCAATGGAAGACCGGCAACGCCTGGCGGACCAAGCTCTACCAGGCCGTACAGGGTTGGCTGGACGGTCAGCCCAAGAGCAGCGCCAAGCCGATAAAGCATTATCTGCTGCTCTGGGATCACGGCGCGGACTGGGCGCAGGCAGACTGGCGCAATGCGCAGGACTACATCGCCTTCTTCCGCCCCTCCACCGGCTTCTCGGTGACAGACGCCATGCAGGCTGAGGTCGTCACGATCGTGGGCGGCGATGCCGGCGTGTCCGGAGCCGACGAGGCGCGCTTGCGTGCGGCCGGCTGTCAGGTTTTCCGCCTGGCAGGCGCTGATGAGGCTGACACGCGCGCCAAGCTGGCCGCCTTAATCAGCGCACGCACGCCCTATCCAGGAGCGCCTACGCCGACGCGCGGCGTCGAGACGCCAGACCCGTGGGATCTTGACCCAGCCGCGTCCTCCGACCTGCCGCGGGATGCGTGGACCGTGCCCGATGACTGGACCGAGACAAGTCTCGACCAGAAGGCTGAGGAGGAGCTGATTGACATTCCTGGCGTCACGCGCACGGTTCCTCCGAGCGCCAAGTCGAAATCTCGAAGCTCACGGCCGCGATCGTCCGCGCCCAAAACCGGAGAGAAACCGGCGCGCAAAAGCCGTAAGGCCACGGGAGGCGCGACATGAACAAGCTTGGCTTCTACATCGAGGTGTCAACCCGCCAGTGGATCCCTGAAGCGCTGGTCGAAGCCAAACCGCCGACCATTCTCTGGCATGCGGGCGATCGCGGCAAGCTCCAGGAGATCCGCAATTGGCGCTCGCCCGATTCGTTCATCATCGGCCGCATGTTCCTGGAGAACCAGGAGCAGGAAGCCATGCTGAAGAGTGCAGATCCGGCCGCGGCCGGCCGCAGCCTGGCCGATAGAATCCTGGGTTACGACATGGGCTATGCCATCGAGCGCGTCAACGGCCGCCTGCTGATTGATGCGTGGATGAGCCTCAACGAGCCGATACCAGGGCCAGCCTCAAGCGATTTCCAAAGCAAGCCGGCCGAGGTCAAACAGAAACTGCAAGCCTACGACGCCTTCCAAATCGGTTTCCGTGAACGCCTGCAGACCCAGAACCTGGAGGCGGTGGCCTTCAATTTTGCCGCGGGGAACTTCACGCAGGCCAGCCATTACCTGGACTGGTGCCCGCGTACGCTGGAGACGTACAAGTACCTGGGTTTTCATGAGTACGGCTGGCCCGCGCTCAAACCAGGGCCGGACGTGTCCAGCGGCGCGCTGCTCTATCGCCCTTGCATGGAAGGCATTCGGCAGAAGTACGGCAATCGGCATGAAATCATCATCACCGAATGTGGCCTGGCGCGCATGTACAAGTACCCGGTGGATCCGCCGGGCGACGTGGGATGGCTTTACACTGGCGACACGATTGCGCAAGAGAAGTACTGGGAGTCGCTGGCCTGGTACAACGCCGAGCTGTGCCGGGACACATATGTCAAAGGCGCGTGCCTCTACCAGGTGGGACACGGCGGCGGCAAGTGGGAAACCTTCCGCCATCTGGGCGTAGACAACCAGGGCCAATCCATCCAGATCATCTCGCGCATGGCCAAGCTGCGCGACCAGCCGGCGCAGCCCGTGCAGCCCGTGCAGCCCGTGCAGCCTGTGCAGCCGCCCGTGCAGGCGACGCCGCCCACGCAACCGCCTCCGCCGCCGGCCGCACCATTGCCCACGGATTTGGCAGGGCTTAAACAGCGCGCGGCCGCGCTGGAAACGAAGCTGGCGCCAGCCGTGCAGCAGTTGGCGCCGCTCGCTCAACTGGCGACTCAAAAACCACTGCTCGACGCCGCGGCCAGGCAGGTCGCACAGGCGGCCGATGCGCTCAAGGCGATCACGGCCTTGCAGGTTCGCGTCCAGCAGGTGCAAACGCAGCTGGCGCAGCGCAGCGATGCCACCCCCGCGCTGCGGCAGCGCGTCGCGGACCTGCAAACGGGCCTGGCTGCTCTTCAGGGCCGCGTGAAAGCTGTGGCAGATCTGGCGCCGGCCGTGGCGCAGACGCAGCAGGACTTGCAGAAAGCCGTGGCCGGATTGGGGAACGTGCCCGTGCTACAAAAACAGACAACCGATCTACTGGCAGCCATCAAGAAGCTGCGTGCCGACCTGGACAAAGGACTGATCAGCGGCGATGAAATCAGCCTGCAGAACCCGGCGCCGGGCATCCGCATCATACAGAGTTTTGGTCAGCATCCTGCGGATTACAAGCCCTATGGCTTGGCCGGCCATGAGGGCATTGACTATACGTGCGCGATCGGAACATCTAT
>CAZEPA010000352.1:0-2305 GCA_964513955.1 uncultured Anaerolineae bacterium
CGGCGCTGCTGACGTTGGGCCTGGGTCTGGCGCTGGCGCGTCTGCCTAAGGCGCGCTTCTTCCTGCTGGTGAGTTGGTTCGCCGTCAGCCTGTTCTTGGGTGGCGTTCTTACCAATGACCCGCCTAATTGGATGCACCTCAGCATCGTCTTGCCGGTTGTGATGATCTTGGCCGCGCTGGCGGGCGACCATCTCTTGACGCTCCTGGCGCAGCCGTTGAGCCGCTACAGCCGCCTGGCGCTGGTCGGACTGCTGTTGGTGGTGCTGGGTGTGGTGGGCGCCAGCAACTGGCAAGCCTACGCCGCCTGGTCGGCCGACAGCATCGGCCCCCGCAGCAGCATCGCCCGTTTCGTCAGTCAACTCCCCGGCGACACCCAGGTTCTGATCGTCCAGGACCCCTATTCCTGGCAGGATAGCGAATTTCAATTCCTGAATCGCACCGTGGCTGGCCGCGACATCACGTTCGAGGAGATTCGCCAAGGCGCGTTGCCGCCCGCTGCCGCGCCGTTGGCCTTCATCGTGCCGTATGAACAACGCGACCTGCTCTCCGTTTTGCAGGCCGCGTACCCTGACGGCGTGCTGCATGGTCAGGTTGAGCATGGCTGGCAGCCCTTCAGCGCCTACCTCGTCACGCCGCCAGGCTACGTCGCCGCGCCGCCCAGCGGCCTGGGCAGCGACAAACCCTGGCCGGGCCTGCTCGCAGCCGCCAGCCTGGTGATGCTTTGCCTCGTGCCTGCGCTGTGGGCCTGGCGCCGCCGCGCGCCGGTTGCGCCGGCCGCTCCCGTCGCGGCGCGGCTGGCCTTTGCCATGTCCCCGGCCGCCGCCATGCCGGTCGCCAGTCAGCCAGGAGACGCGCGCGGGTCAGACGATCAGCCCGACAGGGAGGCGCCGCCGCGGCTGCCTGTGGTTTCGTGGCGCACCCTGGTTGGCATCTTGCTGGCGCTAGGCCTGGCTTACCTGGCCCAGGCCTTCTACGATGGCGCGGGCCTGGCGAAGTTCCTTTCCGCGACATCGGGCAACAGCCTTTCGATGGCCTGGTTCGAGCCGAATCGCCTGCGCATGGGCACGCTGCTTTACGTGCTGGCAATGGCCCTCTTTGGCTGGTTGGCGCCCGCGGTCTGGGCGCGACCCGAGGCCAGCGGTCGCCGCCAAAGCCGCGCAGGCCACCGCGGGCCGCGCATCGTCCGCGGCGCGCTCTTGCTCAGCGCGCTCGGCTGCGCGGCCTTCGGCATGGCGCGCTTTGCCCAGCAAGGCGAAGACCGCTTGATCCAGGCGCTGTGGCTGCTGAGTATGCTGCTTTTCCTGGCCTCGCAGGCGCTCTGGCCCGCGCGCGCGGTGAGCCTTGTACCCCGTGCGGTGAGCCTTGGACCCCGTGCGGTGAGCCTGACTTCGGCGAGCTCAGTCGAGCCGTCGAACCGCAGATTCCTCATCCTGGCCGTGATTCTGAGTGCGGCTTTTTGGCTGCGCGTCAATCGCCTGGAGACGATCCCCTACGATTTTCACGGCGACATGGCCTCGTATGGCATCCAGGCGCGCGAAATCATCCTGGGCCACGAGGATCACATCTTCCATGAAGGCTGGGCCAACATCCCCATGATCGGCTACCTGCCCACCGCCGCATCTATGGCCCTGTTTGGCAATAACCTCTTTGGCCTGAACATGACCGCGGTGGTCGCCGGCCTGCTCAGCCTGCTGACCCTCTATCTGTTCTTGTGGCGCCTGTTTGATAGTCACCGTCTGGCGCTGTTGAGCGTCGCCGTCGCGGCGATCAACATCCCCCTCATTCACTTTTCGCGGCTCGCCGCGTACATGGATCCCTGGCCGTTCAACCTGTTTGCGCTCTTTTTGCTCGTGGATGGACTGCGCGCCCGCCGCAATTTTTCTTTTGCCCTCGCTGGCATCACCTTGGGCTTTGGCCTGCAGATGTACTACTCCGGCCGGGTCATTATTTTCATCATCGCCGCTTTTCTCTTCTTTGCCCTTCTTTTCCGCCGCGCCTGGATCAAGGACAACCTGGCTGGCCTGGGACTGCTGGCGCTGGGACTCGTCATCAGCCTCGGTCCCAGCCTCATCTACTTCGCGCGTAACCAGGAAGCCTTTGTCGAGCGCAGCCGTGCGGTTTTTCTCTTCTATCCAGCCGTCATGAACCATCTGATGGGCAAATACAGCCTGAGCACGCCGTGGGCTGTCTTCCTGGAGCAGACGCGGCGCTCTCTGCTGATGTTCCATGTCAGCGTAGACACCAGCACGCAGTTTGGCTACTACCATCCGATGTTTAGCTCGCCGGTCTCGCCGTTGATTGCGCT
>CAZEPA010000352.1:2405-5186 GCA_964513955.1 uncultured Anaerolineae bacterium
AGTTTGGCTACTACCATCCGATGTTTAGCTCGCCGGTCTCGCCGTTGATTGCGCTGGGCTTTGGTTTTGCCGTGCGGCGTTGGCGCAGCCCCGGTGCGGCCCTGGCCCTCATCTTCTATGTGCTTAACCTCTTCATCGGCAGCATCCTGACCGGCGACGCGCCGTTCTGGCCGCGCCTGGTGGGCATGATGTTTGCCGGCGCGTGGTTTGCCGGCCTGGCGCTCGATCGCCTGTGGGCGGTGTTCAGCCAACTGCGCCTGCGCCGCACCGAAGTGACTGTCGCGCCGCGGCCGGCCGCGCACGTCATTCTGGCCGGCCTGGCTGCGATTTTCCTCACCGTCGTGGGCTGGCAAGATTGGCGCCTCTACGTCGAGACCGTCAAGACCGCCGCGCGGCCGCAGACCGTCATCGGCCGCTACCTGCGCGATCTGCCGTCCACCGTCGCGGCCTGCGATTTTGCCGACACGTACGCGCTGCAAGTGCGTGAGACCGCGTTTCTGGCCTGGCCGCGGCCGTTGATTGACTTGCCCGGCGACGCGCCCAATGGCTTGATCGAGAGCTGCCCAGGCCCGCCTTTCGTTTGGATTGTCTACCCTGACCAACCCGCGCGCCTGGACGCGCTGCGCGCGCGCTGGCCGGACGGCGTTCTGGAAGACCATCGCCTCCCCAACGGCCAGGTGCTGTTTACCAGCTACCTGGTGAGCAGCGGCCAGCCGACCCTCGGACTGCAAGTGCCCCCGGTCATCACGCCGGAGATTGGCGCGCCCCCCGTCAACACGGGCTATCACGCCTTCTATCCAGATGGCGCGCTGTTTGAGCCAGTGCAGACCTTTGTGGGAGACACCAGCGGCACGGTATGGGAAATCAACGCCGGCCGCGTCACCGTGACAGGCGGCAAGCTGGTGCTGCACGTCGGGCCATTGCCCGGCTATGATGGCGTCTACGACTATGCGCGGCTGGTTGCCGCCAGCGGCCAGGAGATTCGGGTCGAAGCTGAAGATGCGGCCGCCACAGGCGGCGACGCCTATGCACCCGCCGAAGGCCCCGACGGCCATTGGTGGGACCAGGCATTCGCTCCGTTTAGCGGCGGGCGTGGCCTGGTCGTGCAGAAGAACGAGATGGTGCCGGTGCTAACCACCACCATCGTCGCGCCGGATGGGGAGTATACGCTGTTCATCGGCTCATTCAAGGGCGATCCCAAGAACGGCGTCTTTGCCCTGGGCTTGAAGGTGGTTGTTCCATAACCCGCGCGCCCTCGCACGTGCGTCCCACCAATGGGTTTTTGATCACGGAGATCACGCAGAACACAAAGAAGCTGTTGACTGGCGCCTGAACGGCCGCTTCTTTGTCTGGCCTCACTCGCGCAGGGTTCCTCGTGGTTGAATAGGTGCTGCATTTGGAATAGCTGGCGCCCGTGTGTTATGATGGAGCCTGAGACAGACAACGAGGAGATGGCAACAATCACCGTGAGCACCACACCCCATCAATTATCGGTCATCATTCCGGTGTATAACGAGCGCGGAACGATCGAAGAGATTGTGCGCCGTGTGCAGAACGCGCCGCTAGATGGCATCGAAAAAGAAATTGTCCTGGTGGATGATGGCTCCAGCGATGGGACGCGCGACATCCTGCGCGCCATGCAAGCCAGGCAGATACCGAAGATGCAGATCATCTTTCACGATGCCAACCAGGGCAAGGGCGCGGCCATTCGCACCGGCCTGCGCTACGTCACCGGCGACCTGACGGTGATTCAGGATGCCGACCTGGAGTATGATCCGCGTGAGTATGGGGTGCTCATTCAGCCGATTCTGGAAGGGAAGGCCGATGTCGTCTACGGATCGCGCTTCATGGGGTCGCATCGCGTGTTCAACTTCCTGCACATGGTGGGCAACAAGTTCTTGACCCTGGTCACCAATCTGCTCTACAACACGATTCTGAGCGACATGGAAACCTGTTACAAGATGTTTCGCACCGACGTCTTTCGCGATATCCACTTGCGCGCCAATCGTTTCGATTTTGAGCCGGAAATCACCGCAAAGATTCTCAAACGGGGCTATCGCGTGTTCGAAGTTCCCATCTCCTACGCCGGCCGCGATGTGGACGAGGGCAAAAAGATCAGCGCCTGGCGCGATGGGTTGCCGGCCTTGTGGGCCTTGATCAAGTACCGTTTCGTCGAGTAAACACACCGCCTTGTTTTGACTGAAGAGAGGATGCTGTGGAGACCGCCCTGGACAACCAACTGCTTGCGGAGATGGACGATCCGATTGGCCGCGAAACGCTGCACCGCATGGCGAGCGTGGATCGCTACAACCGCTGGATCTATGAAGAAATTGCGCCCTACGCAGGCCGCCGTCTGCTCGAAGTGGGCTGCGGCATTGGCAACATGACGAGCTACTTTTTGGGTTTGGACGAAGTCGTCGGCCTGGATCGTCTGCCAAGCTCGGTGCGCTTTGTGCGCGCTGAATTTGCCCATCGGCCCAACGTCCATATCTACGAGGGCGACATCACCACGCGGGCCACCGTCGCCGAACTCAAACCGCATCGCCTTGACACCGTCATGTGCCTGAACGTCCTGGAGCATATCGAGGAGCATCAGGTGGCGCTGCATCACATGGCCGAACTGCTGCAGCCAGGCGGGCGTTTGCTGCTCTTTGTGCCGGCCGGCAGCTACATGGCCGGTACGCTGGATACGGCCCTCGGACACTTTCGCCGCTATGACCGGGATCAACTGGGCAAGTTGGTGGCAGCCACTGGCCTCCAGATCATTCGCCTGGGCTATCT
>CAZEPA010000353.1:0-983 GCA_964513955.1 uncultured Anaerolineae bacterium
AATGCACCCTTGATCCGCCCGCATCAGGCGGATCGGTGTAGGCATGATGGGTTCCTTTCTGGAAGTAGGAAGGGGATAGTTATAGCAATTAGGCTGCTGCGGTCTTCCTGCACTGTACGGAGATTGTCCAGGCTACGAACGACTACCAGCCAGTTGGTTTGTGAAACACACCATGGGCGTCGGTCAGCACTTCAGGGAATTGACTAACAGCCAGGAGGCCTTGACGAATCTGTCTCACAAATGAGGCGTGTTGTGCAAGCACCCTGCTCGTCGGATTTCTATGCGGATTGAGAACGCCAACCGGTATTCCAAGCTCCTGACGTACAATCCTGATCGGCTCCAGGAGATCAGAGTCGTTCGTTACAATCGCAGCCGCCTCGTACTGTTTCTTGTATCCGTCATTGATGAGATGAGCCGCAATGTTGACGTCCGATCCTTTCTCCTCAGTCTTGATGACTTTTGCAAATCTTGGGCCATCTGGGGTCGGCTGCGCCAAGGGCATCATGACGTCATGGGACAGGAATCTGCCAAAGATGATCTCGATATCGGGGAGGGTACTCAAGGCTCGAAGATAGATTTGTTGGCGTGTTGGCTTATCGGGATCGTCATGACGAGCACTCACACGAGCGGTAAAGTACTTGATCTTGCTAATCTGGTGGCTAGGAAGGAGCCATGAGCACAAAACGTATGGGTTGAGCCACTTGTAGGGTGTATCTTTAACCGCACCGTAGTACAAGTTGAAACCATCAATGTATACCCAGGTTTGCATCTTGTCTCCTTCTGGATAAGCAGAGACCGTACTCAGAGAGTACGGTCTCGCAGCCTGCCCCCGAAGGGACAGGGGGTTTGATGAGCCAATTATAGATGAGTTCCGGACGCCGGTCAAGTTACGGTGTTCGGCAATCGCGCAGGCTGATGTCATCCACATAGAGCCAGGTGCGACCCGGCAACTGCTGGCTGTCATTCTGAACTTCGAAGTAGAG
>CAZEPA010000353.1:993-5163 GCA_964513955.1 uncultured Anaerolineae bacterium
AAGTAGAGGCGCACGCTGCGTCCCCGGTAGGCCGTCAGGTCGAAGCTCAACGGCTGCCAGGCGCTCTGATTTGTCAACCCGCGCCACAGCTCCCGCGATGGGCCGCCGCGGTTCAGGTCAAAGAGCAGCAGGCGTTGATAGTCGCCGCGGGTGGCTTGCGTGCCGGGTTTGATCCACAAGGTCAGCGAGAGCCGGTCGGTGCTGGCCGGCAAGCGCACATCCTGATACGCAGTTGAGAGGGTAAGGCCAGCATGGCGATCCGGATCGGTCGGCAGCAGCCCCAAGCGCAGGGCGCGGGCGCCAGCGTGCGGCGCGGTCGTGCTGTAGCGAGCCGTACTGTCGGTCGTCATCAGCACCCAATTTCCGCTTTGTTCGAAACCTCCGTTGCGTAGAAGTTCCTGGCAGCGGGCTGCTGGGGGGGCAAAGCCGAAGTTGACCGCCTTTGCGGCATCGTTGCTCCAGGTCACTGGCGTTGGCGCGCGCAGGGTCACGGCGGGCGCGCTCAGGGTAAAGGTGATGGGGGCGCCGGGTGTGCCGCATCCTTGCCAGCGCGCCTGGTCAGCCGCGCGCACCTTCACCCGGTAGCCGATGCCATCAGCCACGGCAAAGGTTGGGCCGTCGCCGCACGCCCGGCCGTTGATCCACGCCGTGACAGTCAGGCCCGCCGCGGGCGTGAAGCCAGTACTGGTCATGAGCAAGCCGTAGACCAGGGCCGGTGGGCTAACCAGGCTCAAGGTAGGCCAGCTGGACGCGGCCAGTTCAGCCGGCGGATGGTTGGTCAAGGT
This sequence comes from uncultured Anaerolineae bacterium, assembly GCA_964513955.1. Lineage (GTDB taxonomy): Bacteria > Chloroflexota > Anaerolineae > SSC4 > Amarolineaceae > Amarolinea. Next base: position 1,779 of record CAZEPA010000353.1, read on the forward strand.
ATTGCTGATGGTGGTCATGAACGGTGATAACCCCTTCAAGCGCAACAGGGCTGTGCCGGTTGTGTAGATAAAGTAGCCCTGGCCGAAGCGCAGTTCGGTCAAGTCGTTGAAAGCAGCCCCGGCCGCCGGCTCCGGGAGATAGACCGACCAGGGATCGGTTGTGTTGGTGGGCGAATAACCATAGACTGCGGTGAAAGAGCCAACCGGCAGCGAAGCGAATGTCATCGTCACGGTGCGGGTGGGCGGATCCGCCACAGGATAGCCAAAGATGTGCCAGCCGGCGCCGTCCAGCTTGATCTCCGTGCTCGACAGCAGCGCGTACAGCCCCGGCTGGTGAATGGCGGCCACGGCGTTGTTGGAAGTCGTGGACAGCGTCGTCGTCAACGGCTGCCAGGCGCCGGCCTGCTCGTCCCAATGGTGGATGCGCAAAAACGGTTCCTCGCCGGGCGGGACTTCATTGCTGAGATAACCGATGCTGAGCGACGTCTTGGTCAGAGTGACGTTTGGCGTGGTTTCCAGGCGATAGGCGTGGCCGATGAGCGTTGCCCACGGTGGCAAGCGCAGATTTGTGTTCGCCGCCTGCAGGATCATCAGGCGGTCGCGGCCGAGATCGAGGTTTTGGCCGTAGAGCATGGCCTGTCCGTCTGTGGATAAGACAGGCGCCAAGCGTCCGGTGCCTTTGACGAAGGCCAGGCGGCCGGTGCCCTTGACAAAGGCCGGGCTGCCGCCTACCGCCAAATCGAGTGTGACACGACACGGTTGTATGCCGATTTGGCCCGCCCAATCTTTCAGACAGGGTTTGCTGTCATCTGTTGTGATGTCAATGAACCCAGTGCTGCTCGTAAACGGCAGACTGGCCGTGAAGTCGTCTCCGGTGCGCGTCATCGTGATGCGTTTGGTCTCCGTCAACGGCGCGTCGCTCGGAATGATCGCGGCCAGGTAGCGTCCGGTGGTGGAAACGCCGGTCCGGGTCATGACCAAGACGGTCGTGGTGATTGTCGTTGAGTTGACAGAACGGATGGACACTTCGGGGCTGACCGTTACTTCGGGGCGCCAACCGTCGGCCAGGGCGACCAGTACAATCTCCTGGTTTCCCCGCTCCTCCACCGTTGTACATCCCTGGCGGTTGCCATCGGGATCCATCACGCACAGCGTGTCGCCGACTTGTGCGCCGCGCGCGACAACCTGGTCGAGCTGCGGACGACCGAGATCCACAATGCGTTGACCGTCTTCCTTATACAGAAAGGCGCGCGCGCCAACGCCGGGTTGAACCGGGTTCGGAGGTCTTGCCTCGTCCAACAGATAGAAGATGGGCACAGCCAGCGTGGCTTCGGGCGCGGTAGGCGTCACCTCCGTCATAATTTGCGTCACGCGCAGCGGCAAGGTGTCCGGCCCCGCCGTGTTGGTTATTGGCGCCTGCAGCCACGGATAGAACGCGTGAATTGTGTCCCAGTCCGATCGCCCAACGTCCTTTTGAGAGAGGGTTTCCTGGCAGTCAGACTCCCAGGCGGCGTCCAAGTGGAGTTCGCCGTTGCCCCACTTATCGTCTTCCCCGTACGGATCGGCCATGACGCCGGAACAGCCAGCGACTGGCGTCAGCAAGCCGTCTTCATCCAGGCCGAGATAGTTGTCATCCAGGAAGAAGAGCAAATGCCCCAGCTCGTGCGCCAGGGCGCGCGGCCAATCTTCGTCCAGGCTGCCGGCCGCGGCGTCGCCAAAGCGGTTCCAGGCCGCACCGATTTCCACAGCTCCTGGCCCGTAGGCGATGTCCAACTTCACGGGATCGCTGATGACGGCGCTGACGATGCCGCCCTGGGTTGCGCTGGGGCGCAGGCGATTGGTGGCATGGATGCGCACATCCGCGTCGAGCCAACGATTGCTGCCGTGGGCGGTTGGCTGCAAGGTCGCGTCGTGATACAGCGAGATCTGGCCCAACGCGGCCTGGCCGTTGGTCCAGTCATAGAGCAGTTCCGACGCGCGCTGCAGGTCGCTGGTCAAGCGGGCCACGTACCCACGGTCGCTGTGTGCGTCCCATTCCAGGGCTACGTTCAGATCGAAGAGCAGCAAGGGATTATCAGGTGAGATGATCAGCGTTTGCGTGCCGGGCACTGTGACCGTGATGATGTCGGTCGTGACCCGCGGCATGTCCTTACGGCTGCTTGAGCCGCTTGTGGGTGTGATCGGCGCGCTGGTGAAGAGAAGGCTGGCGCGCGTGACGGACAGAATCCTGGTTCGCGTCGCTGGGGCTGAAGCGGCTATTTGGCCAACCTGCGGCGCCGGCGCGGCAGGGTCCGCCTGGCCGACCTGCCTGGCCGGCGCAGCCGCGCTCATCTGACCCGCCTGTGCGGCCGAGGACGGTTCGGCCAACAGGCTGGCCTGACTGAGCGGCGACAGATTGACCGTTTGGGTAGTTTCTGAGACCGGCCACAGGGCAAACAAACGGTCATTCCGGTTGAGATCAACCAGATCAGGCGCCTGGCCGCATGCATCGAGGCGACCACAGGCATCCGTTTGCGCCGCGGCGCCGTCCGCGGCGGTCAGGGGCGCGGCCAGGCGTTCATGGGTCGTCTGGCGATAAACCAGAGCGCCAGAAATCGGCTGGGTGCCGCTGATGACCTGCAAAGGGGTCAGAATGGGGATGCGGGCCTGGCCGTGGCGAATCATTCGGTACTGGTAAGGCCCCGCAGTTCGGTTTTTGCAGGGCGCCACGGTAGAATTCAGGACAAGGCGTAGATCCAGGTCATCATGCCATCTGCTGTCCGCGTCAGGCACTGACCAGGTCATCACCCTCGTCGCTATCACGCTGGTCGCGCTGCGTGACTGCAAAGTCTTTAGATCGCCAAAAGCTGGCGTGAACCAGGTGTTCCCATTATCGAGCGAAACAGCCGGCGCCGTGCTGAAATCACAGCCGCCATTGGGCACCGCCAGGGAATAGGTCAAGGCATGCGTTGCCGTGAGGCCTTCCGTATTCGTAACTGGCCCATCGGTGGTGAGACGAATGGTCTGCGCATCGGCGCGGGCATCGCCGCGGCGCCGATTGAGATAAAACATGAGGCGTCCTGTACCCTCATTCGGATTGAAACGATCAGCCAAAACGACATCCGGCTTACCGTCAGCGTTCAGGTCGCCCACGGCGACGGCGCGTGTGAAATGCTTGCCGCGCGTCAGCACGACCGTCCTAGCGTCCGAAAACCCACCGTGACCGTCGTTCAGGTAGATTAGGTTGTCCAGGGCCAGCAGCCTCACATCGTCGGCCGTTGCCCAGGCGCCAACCACGATGTCGAGGCTGCCGTCGCCATCGAAATCGCCCAGGCCCACGCTGTACGTTTTGTTGTCGAGCGTTCCCAGGTATGCGGCCGATTCTGTAGTAAATCTCCCCTGCCCG
>CAZEPA010000354.1:0-5159 GCA_964513955.1 uncultured Anaerolineae bacterium
GTTGGACGGCGACAGCATGACCTATGCAGTCGTTGGTTTGGGATTGAACGTCAATCTCACACGACCGCCAGACGACGAGCTGGCAGCCACTGCCACAAGCCTTTCCCAGGCCCTGGGGCGCAGCGTCAGTCGCCTGGCGCTCCTACAGGCCATCTTGCGCCACATCGAAGCGCACTACGACCGTTTACAGGCCGGACATTCGCCCTATGCGGCGTGGTCACAGCGGATGGCATTCCAGGGACAGCAGGTGCAGGTAACGCTGCCGCACCTGGTGTTGACCGGTGCCGTGACCGGAGCAAATCCTGACGGGGCGCTGCTCATCCAGGACGATCGGGGCGCGCTCCACGCCGTGTGGGCAGGGGATGTGACGCTACGCGATCGGGCGCCGTCAACCCACAGGGACTTCCCATGAGTATTCAATTCGATTGGCATGATGCTGAAGATGAGCGGTGGGATCGCGACGAGAATGATCGCCGCGCGACGAAGCACGATTGGAGACCACCAGACGCCCAAGAGCAAAGTGCACGCGTGGCTCCTACCCCGGCGCAAAAGCCCAAAGGACGTCAGGTGGCTTCACAGCGCACGACGCATTGGGAAACGATGCGCGTGGTGCGTTACCTGGGCCTCGGCGTTCTGATCGGAACGGTCATCAGCATTGGCGTCATTTACGCCCTGGCGCTTCGTAACCGTGAGGCCGCGCGCGCCGATTTGCAGGCCGTCATCACCGTGGAAGCCAATGCACTGGCCGCTGGCGATGAGGAGATCTTTCTCGCGTTCCAGGACGACAGCGACGCAGCCTGGCAGAACCTGCAAAAAACACAGCTCGATCAGCTGCGCCGCAGCGCCGTCAGCGCCACCTTGACCCTGGACGATTTCATCTTGACGGGCGATGTCGCCTGGGCCACGGTGCACTACCAACAAGAGGGCCTGGATTATCAGCGCGTCCAGTTCTACCGCCTGGTGGAAGGCCATTGGAAACGCACGGCCCCTGATACGGCGTATTGGGGCGAGGAGAAGAGCCTGGAAACGCGGCACATGCGCTTCTTCTACCGCCAAAAAGACGAAGCGTTGGTGCAAGCCCTCAGTCAGGTGGCTGAGGATTTCTACAGCCGGACGCACCTCGATTTCAACGTAGGCGCAAGCCCGCAGCTCGAGTTCTACCTGGATGCTGAAATGCAGCCGGTGCAGGCTCGCTTCAATGAAGGGCGCTTCCACGTCTCCTCCCCACAGCTGACCGGTGTGCGGCGCGATGGTCAGCTGCCCGCGGAACTGGTGGAAACCGTGGCTTATGATATCAGCCTACGGCTGGCGATGGAGAAGTCAGGCCTCTTCTTACGCTCACGTAATTTCGCGAATGGAAACTGGGTTTTGCTGCAGGGCGTGGTTTTCTGGCAACTTCAGCGCCTGGCGCCCGACAACAGCGCGACGCAAAGCCTGGTTGCACAGTTCAGAACCATAGCCTCTCAAGGACAGTTTTTGCCGATCAGTTCCCTGTGGCCTCCTTTCCGCTTCAGCAGTCTCGAACGCACATCCATCGCGTTGGCAGAATCGTATAACGTCGTCACCTATCTGGCAGACAGCACCGACCCAGGGCGCATTCCGGTCCTGCTGCGCGCGCTGGGCGATGGCTTGTCGGCCGCGGAGACCATGGCGCGGCTCGGCCTCAACCTGCGCAGTTTCGAGCAGCAGTGGCGTTCGTATGCGTTGGCGCCCTGACAATCATCTGCTATAATATCACCCGCTCACATCGTCTGCACGCGGGCGCGATAGCGCCGGTTTTGTTGGGCGATACGGTGGAAGCTATTTTCGCTGGCTGTGTAGATTGCGCGCGATGCTGGGGGTTGAGACAAGAGATCGGGTGATTCGATTCTTCGCTGCATGTTACCGGCGTCTTGCTGCGCACGCGGCACCCACCGCGCACCCCCGTCATGTTCACACAAACGGCGGTCATGTCTTATTATGGTTGGCCCTGGCCTCGTTGGCAATCGGCCTGCATCTCGAAGCCACCCAGGCCTCGCCGGCGCCTTTTCAGTCCCATTCTACCAATCCCACCGCTACTCCCACCCCCACGATCACCCCGACGTGGACGCCATCGTTTACACCGGCCGCCGTGACCGACACGCCGACCCCATTCAACACGCAGACTCCCGCCACCTTGACACCGCTGCCATCGCCAACCACACCGGCGCCTTTTTCGCCCACGCCAACCGACACCCCCCTGCTGCCGCCAGCAACGGCTTCTGTCACGCCGACGCCGCTGTCGTCCACGGATACGCCGACCGCGGCGCCGCCGTCGCTCACGGACACGCCGACCGCAACGCCCACGCCGGAAACGCCCCTTCCACCTTCTCTACCCCCGCCGCCCCCGCCGCCGCTTGGAAGCCCCGCGGCGCCGGTCGGAGCTACGCCAACGGCTGAAGCCGGACCGTTTGGGCAAACCGTGATCCAGGCGCTGAGCTTCATCTGGCTTGGCTGCGGCATCCTCTTCATGCTGGCAATCGGCGCCGGCCTGCTCTTCTGGCTGCGTCGCCGGCCCAAGGAGTAGGTTGGTATGACCAGCCGGCAGCTTGCCGCTTCCAGAACGGACTACGCCGCGCCGACACTGGTTACGCGCCGCCCAATCGCTTCGTCATGGCTGGTAGTAGCCATCGTGCTTCTGGCTTTTGCCTTGCGCATCATTCATCTCGATTTTCAGAGTCTCTGGCGCGATGAAGTAGACGCCATTCGTTTCGCCACGCGGCCGCTGCCAGACCTGCTTAGCACCTTTGGCAAGCCAGGCGAAAATGGCCCGCTCTTCTTCCTGCTGCTCCGTCCCTGGCTGCAGTGGTTTGGTCAGAGTGAGTTTGCCTTGCGCTTTTTCTCCGTGCTGTGGGGCGTGCTCAGCGTGCCGCTGACCTGGCTAGTCGCGCGCCGTTTGCTGCGCGTGTTCGCCGCACCGGCCGGTTTGCCCACAGGCGTTGGTTTGATTGCCGGGCTGGCCGCGCTTCTCAGTGCGTCGTCGCCCTACCTGGTCTGGTACAGCCAGGAAGGTAAGATGTACGCCCTGGTGGTGACGATGGCGTTGGCCAGCCTGCTGGCGCTGCTGTGGGCGCTGGCCCCTGGCGCGCTCAACACCCGCCTGCGCTGGATCTTATACACGGTCCTCACCAGCCTCGGCTTCTATCTGCACGTAATGCTCATCTTGATGCTGCCGGTGCATGCCGCGATTTTCATCCTCGCGCCGCTGCGCACGCGGCGGCACTGGCGCGGCGCGCTTGCGGCCTTAGCCTGCTTTACGCTGCCCTACCTGCCTCTGGTTTGGTGGCAGTGGCGGCTTTTCACGTCGCCCACCTTCAACCCCGGCTTTGATTTCGTGCCCTTGCCGCGTGAACTCCTCATCCTGCTGGCCGCGTTTGGCCGCGGCATGCGCACCGCGCCTCCCATCAGCCTCGTCAGTGTATGGATCTTCTTACTGCTGGCAGCCGTGGTCTTGGCGCACGTGCAGCCGCAAAAAAGCTGGCGCAGGCCTGTCATTTTTCTGAGCGCCTGGTTGATCGTACCGCCGCTGCTGCTCTTCCTCATCACGCTGCGGGTTCCGCTTTTCAACGACCGCTACCTGATCTACATTGGCCCGGCGTTCTATCTACTCGCTGCCGTCGGCGTTCACCTGGTAGGGCAACGCAGCCGCGCCCTCGCAATCGTGACCCTGGTATTGGCGCTCACGCTCAATCTGGTCGGCGTGTGGGGTCAGGCGGCGACGCCCATCAAAAGCGATTTTCGCGCCGCCGCCGCGTTCGTGCAGGCTCGCCGCGATCCGACCGATGTGCTGATCTTTCTGCATCCCTACAGCCGTTTCACCTACGCCTATTACGCGGGCTGGGACTATGCGTGGCGCGAGGCGCCCTTCACCAACGAACGCGAGCGTGTCTCGGCCGAGGGGGTGAGCGCGACGTTGCAGCGTTTGCTGCAGGGGGTTACGCACGTTTGGTTGATCGAATCCGAAGCGGAGACCTGGGATCGGCGCGGGTTTAGTCGGCAGTGGCTCGCCAGCCAGGGGCAAATTACGGCTGAAGCCGCGTTCAACGGGGTGCGCGTTACCCGCTGGGCTTTACGGTAGGCTTCAGCGACCGCTTGGCATTTGGCGATTTGGGCGCGGGCGCCGCTTCGGCCGCGTCCGCCTCACGCTGCGTGGACGGCTTCTTGCTGCCCGTGACGGTCGCGGCCGCATCTTTGGGTTGAATGAGCGGCTGGCTGCTGGCGGCGGGCTTAGTCTTCGTGGTAGATGAAGCAGGGGCCGCCGGGGTTTGCGGAACGGGCGCGGCAGCCGGTTTGGTCTTCCTGCCTGCGGGCACAGCCGCCGCCAGGGAAGACTGCGCCGGCGGCTCTTTGGGTTGAATGAGCGGCGGGTTGGTCGCGGCGGGCTTGGTCTTCTTGGTAGATGAAGCAGCGGCCGCCGGGGTTTGCGGGACGGGCGCGGCGGTCGGTTTTGCCTTTTTGACCGCGGCCGCCCTTGAGACTGGCTGCGCCGGCGCGGTCACGGATTTAGTTTTCGGCGCAGGGAGCGTTGATTTGGCCTTTGGCGCGGCCGGAAGAGCCAACGCCAGTTGGCCGGACGCGGCGGGTTGAGCCTGGCTCCTGGTCTTGGCCCCTGCCTGGGTCGCTCTTGCGCGGCGAGGTTCAGGACTCGGCACAGGCGTCTCTTCGCTCTTGTCCGCGGTCTTGTCCTGCGTGATTGTCAACAGCCCCGACACTTTTTGCCCACGGGTCAGGGGCAGCAGCGATTTGCCCTGCGTGTTGCGTCCGGCCAACGGCACATCGGTCAGGGCCATCACGTGCCAAGATGGCTGGTTTGTGCTCACAGCCAGCAGGCTTTCAGGCGCCACGACCGCGGCCTGCGCCAGTTCACCCGAACGGGCGTTCAGGCTGTGGGCCACAACGCCGCTGCCTGCACGACCCTGTGTGGGGAAATCGCCCAGCCCGCTGCGCTTCACATAGCCCAGCTCCGTGACCGTCAGCAGCTCGGCCTGGGGCGTCGCCAGCCCCGCGTAGATCACCTGGTCATTGCGAGCCAGCTTGACCGCGTTGACTCCGCCCGCGGGTAAGCCGACCGGGCGCACATCCTCATCCTTGAAGCGAATGGCTTGCCCCTGACGCGTCACGAGCACGAATTCCTGGCTGCC
>CAZEPA010000355.1:0-5154 GCA_964513955.1 uncultured Anaerolineae bacterium
CGGTTCAAGAAATAGGCCGGCGATTTGCTGGAGCAGCCAATGCCGCTCAGCTTGATAACCTCGTGCGGCTGCAGCGCCATTTCATACGCCACGCGCACGATCTGGTTGGAGATGGAATTGTGGCCGCAGCCAACGCACAGCGTTGACGCCCCGCCGTCATAATCCTTCAGCTCGAGGCCGACCAGGTTCAGCTTGAGATTACCGTTCGTCTTGATCTTGGGGTTCGCGCTGGCCACTGTCGTGGTGGTTGGAAGTGGAGTTGTCATGATCCTATCGCTCCTGCTTCAGAATGGTCTCGGTGACGAAGCGCGCCGTCAACGGCAGGCCATCGCATTTGTTGAGCTTGCGCAGTTTGTGTGCATCCTGCGGCAGTTCCATGCTTAGAACTTCCGCCATCTGCCCTTCGAAGTTTAGTTCGACCACGTAGACGCGGTCATGCCGGGCGACGAACTCGCGCAGCGTCTCCTCGATGGGCAGCGCGCGCAGCCGCAGGTAGTCCGTTTCGATGCCCAGCTTACGCAAACGGTCACGCGCCTCCAGCACGGCCGAGTCGGCCGAGCCATAGGCAATGATGCCGATGCTGGCGGCGGCGTCATCCACCACTGGCTTGGGAACCAGGGTGCGTGCGGTGTCATGCTTTTTGTACAGGCGGGCCAGGTTTTGCTCCCAGTCGTCCGGCCGTTCGCTATAGACCGCCTTGGCGTTGTGACCGGTGCCGCGCGTAAAGTAGGCCGCACGATAATCGTTCGTGCCGGGCAGCGTGCGGTAGCCGATTCCATCGCCGTCCACGTCTTCGAAGCGCGCCCACGAGCCTAGACGCTGAATGTCCGCGGCTGTCAGCACTTTGCCCCGGTCAAGGGGTTTCTCAGGATACGTAAAAGGCTCGCTCATCCACAGATTCATGCCGATGTCCAGGTCGCTCAAGACAAAGACCGGCGTCTGCAAGCGCTCGGCCAGGTCAAACGCCTGGATGCCGAAATCGAAACACTCAGAGACCGAGCCGGGCAAGAGCACGACGTGACGGGTGTCGCCGTGGCCCATGGTGTAGGCCATCAGCACATCGCCCTGCGCCACGCGCGTGGGCAGGCCGGTGCTTGGCCCCATCCGTTGTACGTCCCAGATGACGACCGGCACTTCGGCAAAAAAGCCCATGCCGGCGTATTCGGTCATGAGGGAGAGGCCCGGCCCAGAGGTGGAGGTCATGCTGCGCGCCCCGGCCCAGCCCGCGCCAATGGCAACGCCGATGGCGGCAATTTCATCTTCGCACTGTAAGACCGCAAAGGTAGGCTTACCGTTCTCATCCAGGCGCATTTCGGGCAGGTACTCGTTCAACGCCTCGGCCAGGCTGGTGGCCGGCGTGATTGGATACCAACCCACGACCTGCACGCCGCCAAAAACCGCGCCCAGGGCCGCGGCAATGTTGCCCTCGATCATAATCTTGCCCTGCGTCTTGTTCATGCGCTCGACGCGGAAGGGATCTGTCTTGGTCAAGTTTTCTTTCGACCAGTCGTAGGCCATCTTGACGACGCTGAAGTTGAGGTTGATCGGCTTGGCTTTGCCGCCGAAATGCGTGTGCAAGGCGCCCTTGATCTCTTCTAAGTCAATTCCCAGCACAAACGCCAGGGCGCCCACGTAAACCATATTGGCAATGTAGTTTTTGATTTTGTCTTCAGCGCCCGACGCCTTGACGAATTCCTTGACCGGAATGCCGTAGTACGTGACATCGGTGCGATTATGGGCAAATTTCCAGTCCAGCGGGTAGATGCAAACGCCGCCCCCCGGCAGGTTTGCCAGGTCTTGCTCGACCGTCTTGTCGTTGAACGCGATCAGGATTTCGGTTCCCTCACGACGAGCCACATAACCATCTTTGCTGATGCGAATCGTGTACCAGGTGGGTAAGCCCTGGATGTTGGAAGGAAAGAGGTTCTTGCCGTTGACCGGAATTCCCATGCGGAAAATCGAGCGGATAATCGAAACGTTGGCTGTTTGGCTCCCAGAGCCATTGGGGGTCGCCACGACAATTGAAAAATCATTGACGACGTCCGGCCTTACCGGAGCCATGGCCGGCGTCGGACGTTCTAGCACAGCCGTTGTGCTTGACATTGAGAGTCTCCTCCTAAAATACTTTGATGCCACTCAACATGGCACGCACGTCAGACGCAGTCGCCTTCCGGCTAGACTGGCGCCGTACATCGAGCATGGTTCCATTTTTTATCGCGACAGGCAGTTATTCGCCATGAAATGGATCATGATTGTAGCACAAAATAGACCTATTTGCACGAAATTTAGAGCGACTGCAACTCAATGAGAATTTGCCCTCGTTCAACGACGTGGCCGGCCGCGCAGCGCACCGCACGCACCTGTCCATCGAGCGGCGCGGCAATGCGCAGCTCCATCTTCATGGCCTCCAGCAGGACGAGGGTTTGGCCACGCGTCACCGTATCGCCCGGTCGCACGAGAACGTCGAGCACCTGGCCCGGCATGGCAGCTTCCAGCCCGCCTTCGGCGACCCCAGGCCCGCGACGCCGTTGCCTGGCGCGCGGATCAGGCTGCTGCACCACATAGCGTTTCGTGGCGGCGAGAGCCACATGCCGCCGCAGCCCATCGTGCGCCACGAACGCGCGCAGCCGCCGACCGTTGATGCTGAGATTGATGGACCCGTGCTCTGGGCGATGCGCTTGCACCTCGTACGGCCGACCGTCTACTGTGACCCGATAGCGCTCACCATCTGGCTCAATTTTGACCACTCTAACCTGTTCTTCGTCGCCAACCGCATGATACCGAAACTCCATCATGACCTCCGCAGGCTGAATGTTCCGCCCAAGTTGAATGTCCGCACGTGCGTGCGCTTGCCGCCGGTCCGCTGCAATTTGAGTCTTGGAATGCGGCTTTGCCTACTTTTCGAGCCAAAAATCGCCGATCGCGAGCGCGTCCAGACCACTGCCGTAGAAGGTGCGCACGGCGTCCTGCGGGGTGTTGACAATCGGCTCGCCCTTGACATTGAAGCTGGTGTTGAGAATCATCGGCACGCCGGTCAGCTTCTCGAATTCGTCAATCACGCGATACCAGCGCGGCAGGTCTTCAGCGCGCACAGTTTGCGGCCGCACAGTGTTGTCCACGTGCACCACGGCCGCGATCTGGTCGGCCACCTCCGGACGCACGTCGAAGGTCAAGATCATAAACGGCGCCTCGACCGGGTTCTGGACGAAATCGCCGATGCGTTCGGCCTTGACCGACGGCGCGAATGGCCGCCACGGCTCCCGGTACTTCACCGCCTCGTTGATTTTGTCCTTGACCTCCGCGCCGATGGGCGAGGCAATGATGGAACGGCTGCCCAGCGCGCGCGGCCCGGCCTCCAGGCGTCCCTGGAACCAGCCCACGATGGCGCCCTGCGCCATACGCGCGGCCGCGCGGCGCTCCAGGCGGCCGTTGGGCAGATACTCGTACTTCAGCTTGTGCCCATCCAACACGGCTTTGATTTCGGCGTTGCTGTAGTCTGGGCCATAGTGCACCAGGCGCTGCTCGAAGCGCGGGTCGTCGCCCATCTCCGCAGCCACCAGCTGCGCGGCGCCCAGGGCCGAGCCGGCGTCATTGCTCACCGGCTGGATGAAGATGCGATCCACCGCGCCGCTGTCCAGGATGACGCGGTTCATCTTGCAGTTCAAGGCCACGCCGCCGGCCAGGCACAGCGTACGGCAGCCAGTCTTCGCCACCGCGCGGCGCGCCAGGCCCACCGCAATCTGCTCCAGGCGATCTTGCACGGCCCAGGCGATGTTCTGCTGCCGCGACGTGATCTCATCGCCGGATTTGAAGGGCAAGCCCAGTTCGTGCACCAGCTTATCGGTGTAGCGGTCGCCATAGGTATGCTCGCCGAAGAAGAAATAGCTGGGGTCCACGCGGTAGGCGCCGTCAGGCGAGAGCGGCGCGATGCGATCGAAAACGGCGGCAATCTCAGGATCATACGCACCGTAGCAGGCCAGGCCCATCACGCTGCCCTCATCGGAGTAGGGCCGAAAGCCGAGGAATTCGGTCAGACCAGCATACATCCAACCGGTGGAATCAGGAATGTCGAAGCTCTCCACCTGGGTAATTTCCATCCCTTTGCCGTGCCAAATCACCGAACACTGCTCTTCGCCGCTGGCGTCAATCGTAAGGATGGTCGCCTCATCGTAGCCGGACGACCAAAAGGCCGCCGCGGCGTGCGTTTTGTGATGACCCACATAGCGAATGGGCCGCATCTGGCTGCGGTCCGCGCCCTTGATGAGGCTGGCGGTGATACGGTGCTGCACGTAGTCAGGCTGAAAGCGCTGCAAGATCTGCTTTTCGCTGATGTAGGTCAACCAGCCCTTGTCGCCGTAGCGGCGTTCCACGTCGTCGTAGAAGCGCGGCATGAAATCGGTGTATTTGGCGACATCCCACGACACGGCAATGGCGTCAATATCGCTTAGTTTCAGCCCGCCGGCCTTCAAACAGTATTGGCTGGCGCGTGTCGGCAGCAGGCCCGGCGCCTGCTTGATGCGCACGAAACGCTCTTCCTCGGCCATTGCGATCAGCTTGCCGTCTATCAATAAACAGGCCCCGGTAGATTGGGGGCCTTCGGTGCAAATCCCCAAAATATTCATGATGCTCCGCAGGTATCAATATGGTTTATTGGTAACTTGTCTGTAAATCTCATCATAGCACAGCGGTTAGGGTGCGTCAAAAGGTGCGCCTGCTGTACGGCAGAACTGCTTGACGCCAGGCAAGCCGTATGCTAGAATCTTCCCCTTGATTGAACTGTGGAGGACGAACAATGTACCCAATTGCACCCAGTGGGGCCAAGTTACTGTTGATTAGCCCGCCGGACTATCAAAACCGCGAGTGGCGCGGCACGCAGCCGCTTGGCATTGCCTACCTGGCCGGCTATCTTCGCCAGCACGGCGAGCGCGCCGACCTGTTGGATGGAAACTGGGGCGATCACCCGCGGTCCATGCAAGAAATCATCGCCTATGCCCTGGATGGCGAGTACGACACCGTGGGCCTTTCGCTGCTCACGGCCACCATTCCCACCGCCCTCGATATTTCACGGCGTCTCAAAGCCGAGCGGCCGCAGATGCAAATCATCTGGGGCGGTTATCACCCCACCTTTGCCCCGTACGAATCGCTGAACGACTT
>CAZEPA010000356.1:0-5144 GCA_964513955.1 uncultured Anaerolineae bacterium
GCTTGCTGAATGATCTTTCTAATTTTTAGCAAGTATTCTTCGTACGTCACATAGTCCGTGTATTCCGGCCGCGCGTTGTAATAAGGCGGTGACGTAAAAATCAGGTCCACGCTGCCGGCCGGCAGGTCAGGGAGCATTGCTTCCGAATCGCCCTCGATCAGCGTATTGCGCAGCGCAGAAAGCGGATACGTATCTCGCGCACGCGGCGCTGACGGTGCAGATTCAACCTTGCGGCCCAGAAGGCGCGCCTCCAGTGTGCCCGGCGCCGTTGATTTGTTTTCCAGAATCAATGAGGTCCGCGCATCTATGACCACTTCGCCGATGCGCTCTTGGCCCGTCTGGCTGAGCAGCGGCACACGCCAAACATGGTAGCGGTCATCCACTTCTGGCAGGCCGAAAGTCACAGCATGTTGCAGTTGCGCCTGTTCCAACCACACCATGGCGACCTCTTTGGCCGCCTGCACATCAATGATGCTATATTTTCTCAACTGCGTTACCATGCGTGCACGCGTCATGGAGACACCTCTCTTAGCTCAATGGCTGGTGATTATAGTCCTATCGCTGCGGCTTGCCCATTCGCGGCAGGATCATCCCTCGGTTGCCTCTCCCGCCCGCTCGGCCCGGCGCCGCGCAGGGATCAGCAGGGCCGGCGCGATCAACAGCGCCAAGGCCGCGCCCAGCAAGGGCTGGAACGACGGCCAGGGCGAGTACGGCGGGTAGGGATAGTAGAGCAGGGCGACGCGATTCGTCAGCCAGAGCGCGCTCGTGACGCTCAGCACCACAAAGCAGGCCAGGCCCAGCCAGGTGTCACGCCGGCGCCACACCCAACGGCGGTAGCGCGTGCGCTGAATTTGGCGTCCCTGCCACCAGAATAAACACGCCAACAGCAGCAATCCTGCGGCGGTCAACAGCGGCGCCCAACCCCGCGCCGACGGCCAGTAGCTGCGCGCCAATAGGCCAATCAACAACAATCCCAACGCCAGGATCAGAGCCAGTCGCAACGTGAGCGCGCGACGGGGCGCGTCTGCCATTTGCACCCGGCTAAACCCACGCGCTTCCATGGATTCGGCCAGTTGAATGGCGCGCTCCAACCCGGTGGTCAACAGCGGCAAGAGCAGTGGCCCCGCGTCGCGCAGGCCGCGCGCCCGAAACCCGCGCAGGCGCTGCACTTCACGAATCTCCTGCAAGCTGATCAGCATCTGCGGCACAAAGGTCACGGCAATTGCGGCAACCACACCGACGGTATAAAACGGCTTGGGGATCAGGCGCAGCAGGCGCGATTGATCCAGGCCCAGGTTGAACGTGGCAAAGATTAGCAGCAGGCTCAGCAGATTCAACCCGCTGCTCAGGCCATACAGGACGGCTTCCAGCGTGATGTTGCCGCCCACAACCGGCCAGGCTGCGGGTAAGCGCAGCAGCACCAGGTTCCCTGCATGGACTACCAGCGCGTTGAGCGGCAGGCTGAGCGCGACCAGGAAAAGCCCCGCGCGCAGAAAAACGCCCCACGCTTGTCCCTGCGGAGTGCGGCGCTGCAACACGCCGTAGCTGGCCGCCGTTGCCAGCAGGAGCAGGAGCAAATAGAGCGGATTGCGCGTCAGCATGGCCGGCAACGCCGCCGCCGTCAGCCACAGCAGCCAGGCAATGGGATGAAAGGTCTCGTTCACGCGTGCGCGCCGCGGGCAAAGCTCATTCCTCATCCTCCATCCGTACTTGTCGCCCAAGGACAAAAATCACTGCGCCGCCCAGCCCAAGCAGGACTAGACCAAACAAGGCGTATTGCCACAACAGCCCGCCGCCAGGGTTATCTTGGGGTGCGGCCGCCGCGGTCGGTGCGATCGTCCCGGCCGCCGCAGTCGGTGCGATCGTCCCGGCCGCCTGGGCAGGCGCAGCCGTTGGTTCGTTGAATACCACGGTCTGCGTGGGCGGCGTCACGCGCGGGGTCGGCCGCGGCGTCGGGGTGGCCGTTGCTGTGCTCGTTACCGCGGGCGTGTGGGTTGCCGTGACTGTGAGAGACGCTGATGCCTGCGGAGAGGTGGGCGTGCTCGTCGGCGGCGTTTGCGCCGGCGCCATCCGGGTCGGCGTGGCGCTCAGCGTAGGGGGCGCCGCTGGAGTGGGCGTGGCGGTGACGCCTGCGCCCGTTACTTGCAGCGTGATGCTGCGCGTCAATACGCCGCTCTCGGTATCCACCCGCAGCGCCAGCGTCTGCGTCTGTTGTGGACATTCCTGGCGCTGCTCTTCAGCGGTGACAATCGCCTCTTGATAATAAATGGCAGTCCACGGCCCGACGACCTTCCAGGCGACGCTGCTGCACTGACCGGGCGCCAGGGTCGTCGGCGCGGCGCTGAAGTTGATCTGCACCACGGGCGTGAGCGTGGGCGTGGCGCTCGGAGCAGCGGTGGCTGTCGGTACAGGTGTCGGTGTGGCGGTTGGTATGGACGTTGGCGTGAGCGTCGGTGTGGCGGTTGGTGCGGGCTGACAGATTTCGTTCAGGGTGATCACCGGCGGCGGCTGCGCGCTGTTGGCCGTGCCTGCGCCCCAACGCCAGCCATCCACCTGGCCGTTGGTCACCACAAAACTGCTGGCCCCTAACGGCGAGTAATCCCAGGTGTTGTTGGGTTGGAGATGCCAGTACGACCAGTAGACGCACGCCAGCCCCTGGCACTGACAGAAACAGTCCTCCATGGGAAAGCTGCAGCCGTCGTTGTTGATTTTACACACGCCCGCGCCCATCCCCGTGCTGGTGGCATCGTAAAGGACCTGCAAACTGGAGACGTTCTGCAGCAGTTGCAGACCACTGATGGAATCTGTATCGAAGTTAACGCAGTACGTCTGCACCTGGCTATCGCCAAACTGCACGACCAGGCCGGCTTGATGGCTCAGCGGCCGCGCGGCCGTCTGGTTGACGCCCAATCCGCACGCCAACGCCAACAGCAAAGCAAAGAGCAGACCGCGCACGCCTGCGGGGCGGAGGTGGCTGAACAGATTGAGGGAGAGATGGTGCAGTTTGATCATTGTTCAATCTCAGACTTCCGAAGTCTGCGAGACTTCGGAAGTCTATTCCGCTATTACCGCCGGATGCCCGGATAATACCACGTCGCGCGGCTGGCCAGTGGTTGGGCGCGCAAGGCCGCCGCGGGCACGGCCTGCAGCGTGGCGTACAGATCATTGGCGCCGCTAAAACCAGCAAAGCCGCCGTCCTGGCTCTGCAAGGCCAGCAGCGCATCCACCGGCGTGTTGAGGGTCAAAGTGATCTGATTGGTCGCCGTCATGTGCTGGCTCCAGGCCCAACCGTCGGGGTTGGCCCCGGCGGCGCGCAGGGCTTGCACCACATAGGCGGTCGAGTTGACATCCGTGGCCTCACAGCCAGGATAGCCACAGGGCTTTTGATAGGGGAAGCCGCCGTCCGCATTCTGCTGCTGGCGCAGAAAAGCCAGGCCGCGCTGCACGGAAGTCGCGTCGGTTGGCTCGCCGGCCGCCAGCAAGGCTTGCAGTGCCACGGCCGTCGTGTTGGTATCCGCGCCCCATCCGCTGCCAAGTTCCCATCCGCCGTTTGTCAACTGGCGTTGGTGCAGCCAAACCCGCGCCAACCAACGCCCCGGCGCATACTGCGCGGACAGCGCCAGCAGGCCAAAGCCGTGGTCGTACACACTGCTGCCGATTTGGCCGCTGTTGGGATTGAAGGCATCGAGCACGCGTGCGCCGACGTTGACGCCCCCAAAATGATTCGGCGCGTGGTTGGGCTGCGCCGCCAGCAGCGCCAGCGTCAATTTGCCCGCGGCGGCCGTGGAGGAGAGGGTGTAGGTCATGGCCTGAGTTGCTAGGTAATCGAGCAGGCTGGGGCCGCCATGCGTCCAGGCGGCGGGATCCTGTCCGCCGCTGACCGCGGCAAAGACGGCATCGGTGCTTTGACCGGGGCCGCCGAAGCTGCCGTCCGTTTGCTGCTGGGCGCGCAGCCAGGTCAGCGCGTGGTCAAGCGCCACCTGGCTGCCGCGCAGGGGCAGCGGCTTTCCCACCAGCGCGGGCAAGGCAGACACCGTTGAAAAGAGATCATTGGCGCCGCTGGAGCCGGCAAAACCGCCGTCCACGCTCTGCCGCGCCAACAGGGCCTGCAACGGGGTCGTGTTGCTGATGGTCCAGCCCGCGGCCAGTGGATTGTCGGCAGCGGCAATCAATCCTTGCACTGCCAGGGACGTCGAACTGACGCTGGTTGGGTAAGGCGCCTGGTAAGAGAAGCCGCCATCCGTGTTCTGCTGCGTGTGCAGAAACGCACGCGCTTGGGTCAGGACCGGGCTATTGAATGGTTCGCCGGCTGCAACGAGCGCCTGCATCACCACGCTCGTGCTGTCCACATCGGCCGCGTCGCCCGGCATGAAGGCCCAGCCGCCCGCGGTTGTTTGTGCGGCGAGCAGATGGCCGGCGGCGCCGGCCGGAATTGGCGCCTGGCTGGCGCGCAGGGCGAGCACGGCGTAGGCCTGATCCCAGTTGCTGGCGCCGAAGCGACTGCTGGCGTCAGCAAACGTCGCCAGCCGGGTCAACAGGTTGAGACCGCCAAAATTCGTGGGGTTGGCATCGGCCGCGCTGACGGCCAGGATCAATTTGCCCGTGGCCGCGGCGTTGCTGGCAAATGCGGCTGCCTGGGCAGCCAGGTAATCAAGCGCACTGGGACCGGCGCCGACGCGCCAGTCGGCTGCATTTTCGTTGGCCGCGGCCAGGGCCAGCACGCCGTCGGCCGTGGCGCCCACGCCAAAACCAGGAAAACTGCCATCGGTTTGCTGCTGTGTGTGTAGCCAGCCAAGCGCCCGCTGTACTGCCAGTTGGGTAAACGCGCTCGCGTCGGGCGGCTCACCCTGGCTCCAGCGCCACCCATCTACATCGCCATCGTGCAGCGGATGGTCCGCTGCGCCCACGGCGGCAAACTGCCAGGCGCGGCCGTTCCAATTGAAATAGGACCAGTAGTAACAGGGGTCGAAGGGCGCGGGGCAGCCGCAGAAACAGTCAGCGCTGGGGCAACCGCTGCCGGCAATGCTGCACACCAGCGCGCCGCTTAGCTCCAATGAAAGGCCCGCGCGTTGCAAGGCCTGCAGCCCGGTGATGGTTGGCTCAGAAAATGTCACCGTGCGCGCCTCCACGTGGCCGTCTGGGTA
>CAZEPA010000357.1:0-5113 GCA_964513955.1 uncultured Anaerolineae bacterium
CTGGGCCAGGCTGCGGTCCAGCACAATTTCGCTGTTGCCGGTGCTTTTGAACTCCTCATAAATGAGCTGATCCATGCGCGAGCCGGTCTCGATCAGGGCCGTGGCCAGCAGTGTGACCGAGCCGCCATTTTCAATGTGGCGCGCCAGGCCGAAAAACCGCCGCGGAATTTCCAGGGCCGCGGCGTCCATGCCGCCAGACAGGCTGCGCCCTTTGCCGCTGCTGCGCAGGTTGAAGGCGCGCGCCAGGCGCGTTAGGCTGTCGAGCAGCACGACGATGTCGTTGCCACATTCCAACTCGGTGCGGATGTGCACCAGCAGCAGCTCGGCCAGGGCTGTATGTTCGGCCGGGCTTTGGTCGCTGGAACTGGCGAACACCTCGGCTGCTACCGTGCGCCGGAAGTAGGTCAATTCCTCGGGGCGCTCGTCAATCAGCAGGACGACGATGCGCGCGGCCGGTCGTTCGGCGCGGATGGCGCGCGCGATCTGCTCCAGCAGCGTAGTCTTGCCGGCCTTGGGTGGGGCGACGATCAGGCCGCGCGTGCCCCGACCGATAGGCGCCAGCAAATCCACCGCGCGCATGGCGATGTCGCCGCCCGCGCCCAGGTTGAAGCGGTCGTTGGGGTCTATCGCGATCAACTGCGTGAAGGGGATGCGCGCACGGAAAGCCGCGGGCGAGAGGCCGCAGACGGTGGCGACGGCCGCTAACTCGCGTCCTCCCCGGCCCGGCTTGACCGGCCCGGTGACGGTGGCTCCCTCGACCAGGGCATGTTCCTGCACGAGCGCCGCAGGCACCATGACATCGCCCGCGGCTGGCTGCACCGCATTGACCAGGCGCACGCCGCCGCGGCCGCGGCTCAGAATTCCGCTGGCGATATCAGACATCGGTCGTCACGATCGCCTGCACTCGTCCGACCCGGCCGTCCTCCAGCATCACCTTGATGCCGTGCGGATGGGTCGAACTGCTGGTCAGAATGCGGGCCACGACGCCTTCGGTCAGCGCGCCGCTGCGTTGATTTTGTTTTTCCACGATCTGCACTTTCAAGCCAGCGCGGATGTCGCTGCGCAGTGGCATCAGGTGGGTGCTCATACTATTTCTCCAGACGATTCCACAGGTGGGTCGCCACGCGGCCGGCGACCTGGTTGATCGCCCGAATCGTCCTGTAGACGCTCCTGGTAATCGTGCGCTGCATCTGTTCAATCTCCGTAACATCACCTACGACGCTCTTCATGGCGGTCAAAACGGCATATGGCTGCTGCGCCAGGGCCTGATGCGTTTCGCCAATCGCGGCGACGGTTGCGTCAACCGTGTCGGTCGTGAGGTCGCTGGCGCCGTGCAGTTGTTGCAGTGTTTGTTGATCCATCGTTACGCCTTTTCATCCTTTGATCCCACGCCATCCGCGCAGCATTGTTTGATCTGCGCATAAACCGCCGGATCGCGGGTAAGTTGCAGGTGGTTGGTGCGCGGCAGCACCTTGAGGGTGTCGGTCGCCACGGGCGGCGTCCTATTCCCTGCCTGCCGCCGGGGATGGGCTGTCGGCACAGCCACCAAACCATCGCCAAACACGAGAGTTGCGAGATCCTGCGGATCATCGGTCAGCGCGCCGACAATCAGGTGATGCCGGGCATGGGGGAGCCACGGCATCGGCTCTCTCTCGGTTGGGTCGC
Organism: uncultured Anaerolineae bacterium; assembly: GCA_964513955.1. Lineage (GTDB taxonomy): Bacteria > Chloroflexota > Anaerolineae > SSC4 > Amarolineaceae > Amarolinea. Next base: position 1,666 of record CAZEPA010000357.1, read on the forward strand.
CGCTGCCTCCCTCAGCGGTCAGCGGCTGGGTCAGGCGCAGATCTTTGACGCCCTGGCTCCAAACATCGAGCACGTTGCCCAGGAGCCGGGTGATCGGATGAGGCACGGCATGCAGAATCGCGGTTGTTGCTTGTCCCAGCCGGGCTAAGCGGGCGCCTTCGTGCGGCGTGCCAAGATAGAAGACCTGGCTCACGCGTGGCGCCCAGGCCATCTGTTGCTGCGCGCCGACATGGCACGCGCTGCGCAGAATCAAGCCGCCCATGCTGTGCCCGATGAGCAGAATGTCATCCACCGGCGTCGGATAACAGGCCAGGAGTTCGTCCAGCAGAGCTGCCAGCTGCGCGCCGTTGTCCGTCAGCGCCAGACCCGTGTTATAGCGCACAAAAAACGGTGTGTAGCCAAAATCCTGCTGCAGCAAAGCACCGTAGGAGGTGTCATGCCCAGGGTTGCTCGGGTCAGGATAGAGCCAGATCCCTTCGTGACAACTCAGGCCGTGCACCAGGATGCAGAGCCTGTTCGTCGGCCGCGGGTGCGCGGCCAGCACGGCTTCCCGCGTCAACGCCAGGGGGCGGCCCTGGTGATAGAAAGCCATCTCAATGGCCAGGCCATTTTGGCGCGTGTGCAAATAATCGCCCACCGCGCCGTTGGTCAGGCTTGCCATCCAGGCTGCCCACACAGGCGGGCTGGATGATTGATGGTTGGGCACTCGGACCTCCTTCATGCCGTTACGACAGCGCCCAGAAGCGTTCCCAGGTTTGACCAGCCGCTGCACGGCTGGCTGCGCCGATGGCCTGCTCGTCCAAGACGATCAGCTTGCGCTCGTGCATCAGCAGTTGGCCGGCCACCATCGTGGCGGTGACGTGACTCCCGTCCGCGCCAAAGAGGACATGCCAGGGCAGGTTGGCCGGCGTCATGGGTGTGATCGGCACGTAGTCGAGCAAAATCACGTCGGCGTACGCGCCGGGCGTCAGCTCTCCAATTGGCTTGGGGAAGAACTGGCGCGCCAGAGCCGCGTTGTTCGTCCACGCCATCTGCGCAATCTCAGTGCCGGTGGCGACGCGCGGATCCCCGCGCCACGCTTTGTGCAGCAGGTAGGCGGTTTTCATCTCAGTGAACATATTATTGGAAAAGCCATCGTTGCCTAGAACGACCTTCATCCCCCCGCGCAGCATGGCCGGCACATCGGCCACGCCCACGGCGTTGTTCATGTTCGAGCGCGGTTGATGCGAGACCCAGGCGCCTGTCTCGCGCAGCAGCGCCATTTCCCAGGCATCAATCGCAATGGCATGCGCCACGATCGTTTGCGGCCCCAGGATGCCCCGGCTGGCGAGGCGGTCCATCGTGCGCTGACCGTATTTGCTCAAGCTGTCATTCTGATCAGCCATCCCTTCGGCCGCATGGATATGAAAGCCGGTATTCAACCCCGCGGCCGCGTCCACGCACGCCGCCAGGGTTTCATCCGAAAGAGTCAGCGATGCGTGCAGACCAAAGGTCGCCGCCAGGCGAGAGGAGGAGGTTGGAGACCGGAGATCGGAGATCGAGCCTAGGGCAGAAGCATCGCTCGCTATCTCCTGATCTCTGATCTCTGATCTCTGGTCTCTGACCTTACGCAGGAAACGCACATTTTCCGCAATACCGGCCTGCGCCTTCTCCGGGCCGTCCCGATCCGTTACCTCGTAGCAAAGACAGGCGCGCAGGCCGGACTGGGTCACCGCGTCGGCGATCAGATCGAGCGAGCCGGGGATGACGTTGGGGCTGGCGTGATGGTCAATCAGGGTGGTGGTGCCGTGTCGAATGGCGTCTACCAGGCAGACCAGCGCGCTGAGCGTGACGCCATCTGCGTCCAACGCCTTGTCCAGCGTCCACCACAGGCGGCGCAGAATTTCAGGGAAGTCCTTGGGCGGCTCTCCGGGAATGTAGAGGCCGCGCGCGAACGCGCCATAGAAGTGAGTATGCGCGCAGATCTGCCCGGGCATGATGAGCTGGCCGTGGGCGTCCAGGCGCGACGCGTCCGGGTAAGTCGCTTCCAGATCAAGCGCGCGACCCACGGCCTTGATTTCGTCGCCGTCCACCAGGACGGCGCCCTGCTCGATGATTTGATTGGCCGCGCCTAGAGTAATAACGGTGCCGTTCGTAATTAGCATTTGGACGGTGAACCTCTATGGGAATGTACAGATATAATTCTTTGTTGCTCATTTTGCCATCAAGACGCAATTGTGTAAAATTCGCTCAGATCAGGACGCTGCTGCGTTAAGTCTTGATGGCTATTATCGTTGTAGTTGAGTCAGTTTTGAACACGGGTGACATAATGACGATCAACGAGATTATTCAAGACCTGCATGGACTCGATGTAGAACTGGCGCGTTTAGAAACGCGTTACGGACTACTATCAAGTGATTTTTACCATTTGTACAAAGCGGGAGAACTTGAGCAAACCCGCGACTTTATCGAATGGGTTGGCTATTACGAAGCCAGATTGACGCGTGAAGCGCGTTATCGGGAAATGATGTATGCTTATCTGAGAGAGTTGCGTCAAGACGCGGGACTGAGTGCGTTGCATCTTGTCCCCATAACCCCATCGCGTCCCGTATTTGCTGGAATGTCGTGAGCGTGGCGATTTCAAATTACCGAGAGTATGCCAGTCTTGTATACGCACTGCAGGAACAGCATACCAGCGTCCGTCAATCAACGCTAGTTCTGGCACATATTGGCCCCAAACTCGGTAGATTGCAAGGACAACTCCAGTTCGATCGCGAAATTGTCCTTGACGTCTGGGAACTGATTGATTTCGACGCCGGCCGAATTCTCAACTACAGTTACGAGATCTATCAAGCTGGTGAGAAGATTTGCTGGTACGATCCTTTTGAGCATCCACACATCCCTGAACTCGCCAGTACCCATCCGCACCACAAACATATATTACCGGACATCAAACACCACCGCGTGCCGGCGCCGGGCATTGCTTTTGATGAACCCAATCTCCCTTTTCTGATCCAAGAAGTTAAGCGAGACCTTCTCGCGTGATTGGATGTAGGATACGCCCTGACGCAAGGGATCAATTGTCTTGCTTATGCCAGCCCTTCATTTCCGGGCGTTCGCCCAGGCGGTCGCGGGCGATTTTGCTCTCGCTCTGCACGCCGTCCACCTCATCCCAGAACGGCACCAGAAGATTGGACATCTCCTCGGCGTGATCTTCCATCAGGAAGTGTTTGGCGTCCAGCAAGTGCACCTGGACGGTTGGCACACGTTGCGTGAACCACTCGCGGTGCGCGGCCGGGATGGCCGGGTCGTGCCTGCCCCAGATTACCAGCGCCGGTTTGTTCAGTTTGCGCAGGCCCTCGTCCAAGAAACGCTCCTTCTCGGCCGTTGTCTCGAAGCCCTGCATGATTTTGAAAAAGCTCTGCTGCCCGTTGTTGTGCGCCAGCAAGCGCCGGTAAACAGATCGGAA
>CAZEPA010000358.1:0-5090 GCA_964513955.1 uncultured Anaerolineae bacterium
AACTCAGCGGCTTCCTGGGGATAATGGCTCAGCCCAGGGTAGCTGGCCAAAACATCTTCCAGCTCCGCCCCTTGCTCCAGACGGAGGCAGCATGCCTCGAAAACTGCATCAAATGCTAACTCGCTCATTGCTCGCCATCCATGATACGGCGCAGGGCAATTACGGCGCGATATTGCAAAGCTTTGACGGCGCCCTCGCTTTTTCCAATAATTTGCGCAACTTCAGCAATACTTTTTTCTTCCAAAAAACGCAGCGAAACGACCTGGGCTTGCTCCTCGGTTAGTCGCGTAATCGCGGCGCGCAAATGATCTTCGACTAGACGCTGCTCCGCGCTGTCCACCGGGTCATGCCGTTCACTGGGCACATCTGGCGCCTCGTCTAGCCCAACCTGGCTGCCGCGGCTGCGACGCCGGAAATGATCCACGACCAGGTTGTGCGCAATGCGGTAGATCCAGCCTGAAAAAGACGAAGTCCAGGCATGGCCGCTGCGGATGGCTTCTAGCAGGCGCAGGAAGACCTGCCCGGTGAGGTCTTCAGCCAACGCGGCATCGCCCACCCGGTGATAGATATAGCTGTGGATGCGTGCGGTATACAGGTCATAAACCTGGCTCAGGGCTTGCGGGTCACAAGTCCGCGCACGCTCCAGTAACAGCGCTTCGTCAATCGCTGTTACTATGGGCACCCGCTTTTCGTCTGCGTTCAATGATGAAAGACGTCCATGAAACTGAAAAGACTACGCACCCAACGACCTGGTTTGGCAAACCCGCGGTCCAAGCGCTGTGGACCGCCGGCTGTCAGCCGCCTTGTTCTCCCCCGGTAATCCGCCAAACCGTATAAATGCGCTGCAGGGCGGTGAAATTAGTCAATAGGGCCAGAATCCAGAGCGCCGGCAGCATCCAGCCAGTAATCAACCCGGCCACAAGCACGATGATGCGCTCGACGCGTGTAAACAAACCAGACTTGATCTGAATCCCCAAACCTTCGGCGCGCGCGCGCGTGTAGCTGACAAGCAGAGAGCCGATCAAGGTGGCGAAGATAAGGATGGTTGGCAGCCGGTTGCCTTGACCCGTGTAATAGATCAAGAGGCCCAGGAATGTCACCGCCTCTGAGTAGCGGTCGAGCGTTGAATCGAGGAACGCGCCAAAGCGGCTGGTGCGGTTGGTCACTCGCGCCAGGGTGCCGTCAATAGCATCGAACACCGCGGCGGCAATCAGCAAGATGCCGCCAATCTGTAAATAACCAGCGGCCAGGACGCCGCTCACACATACCGTGAGCAGAAAACCGATCACGGTCAGGACATTGGGAGAGATGTTGGTCACGCGGATCGTACGGGCGATCGGCTCCAGAATACCGGTGGCTTGCCGGCGCAGAAATTGTGTCAACATGACTACGGCTGCTTTCTTTCAGGCTGATGACTGATTTCATCATAATAATCGAGCAAACGGGGGACGACGGCGTCCCATGTATAGCGCTGCGCCGTTTGGCGACCCTGTGTCCCCAGGCAGCGCCGGCGCTCTGGGTCGCGCAAGAGTGCGACAAGCGCCGCGGCCAGCGCGTCGTGGTCTCCGGCCGGCACCAGCAACCCTTCGTGTTCAGGTGTAACCAGGGTGCGATAACCAGCAATGTCCGAAGCGATGATGGGCACCCCGGCCGCCATCGCTTCCAAGAGAACCAGGCCGAAACTCTCGAAACCCCGCGCCGGCGCACACACAATATCGGCGCGCTGGTAACACCGGGCCAGCCCGGTCTCGCTTTGCGGTCCGATGAAGCGCACCCGCTCGAGCTTGAGCGCCGCCACGTGCCGCTGATGCACGGCTTCTTCGGTTGCGGTGTACGCGCCTGCTACGGTCAAGCGGGCCAAGGCGTGCTGGCGTTCCACTTGGCGCCAGGCGCGCAAGAGCACGTCCAGCCCTTTGCGTGATTCCAGGCGGCCAACGAAAAGGACATCGGCGCCTGCCTTTCGCCATGCCAGCGGCGCAGATCGCAGGACGTGCGCATCAATGCCATTTGGAATGAGGCGGAAGCGCAGGTCTACAAACTGGTTCCAAAACGATGCCGTGGCCGCCGACACGGCCACATGACCATCGAGCAGCGCCATCCGCGCGCGCCACAGCCGTCGCGTCCAGCGATACAGGCGGTTGGGACCTTCCCGATACGCATGAAAGGTGCCCATAATGCGGACGTCAGCGCGGCCGCGGGCTGCGGCGAGTGCAGCCCATGGAACCCCCGGCGCCAACGGTTCGTGAACGTGGATCATATCGAAATGTTCCTCGTCCAACAGCGCCCGAATGCGTCCCATGACCCGCGGGTCAAGGCTGATGTGCGAAACAGCGCCCGAATAAGGAAAAATGAACACGTGCGAGGACAAAGTGCGCAGGTTGCCATTGAGACCCAGCGGGATGCGGCTCGCTGGCGAGGCCGAACAAGGCGCCAGCACCCGAACATGATGCCCTCGCCGTTCCAATTCCAGGGCCAGACCAATCACATGCTTGGTGACCCCGCCTGGTACGGCGATATCGTAGGGTGAGACGAGCGCAATGCGTCGCGTTCGAATGCCTCCCATAACGGCGTTGTTAGCACCCATTGATCGGGCTGCCATGTAATGATTCGCTCCAGCTGAGCGCCCATGGCGGTCAGGCCATTGGTCAGCGTCTCTTCGTCATCCGCCGCGGGCGCCCACACCAGCGGTTCATGAACAATCAACTCTACGCGGCCGCTGTGCAGGCGCTGCGCAGAGATAGGAATCAACGGCGCACGCCAGCGCAGGCTGAGCCGCACGGCGCCGATCGGCAGGCGGGCCCTCGCCCCACAGAGGGTAACGGCTCGGCCGCTGCCGGTCGTGTCGCGATCCATCATCAGCCCAACCAGCCCACCCTGGCGCAGCGTGCGCGCCATGGGCATCAACACGGTATCACTGGCGGCGAAACGATGACCGTGCGCTCCACGCACGCGGCACAACCACGCAAACAGCGCCGGCGGCTGCACTCGCTCAGCCGCAATCAGCGCCTGCCATCCACGTGCGGCGAGGGCTTGTAAGGCCAACTCGCCGCCTGCAAAATGACCGCCAAGCAAAATCGCGCCTTGATTCTGCTGACGCAAGCGCTGCAGCACCGATTCTCCCTGAATCTGCACCATGTCGTGCAGCATGGCTGCACTCAGTTGCGGCCCCAAAAACAGGTCACGATAGTTGAGCCACAAGTGACGATAGGCCTGTTGCGCGGTTTGCACCACGGCCGGGTCTGCGGACGACCGCTGCAACACATGGCCCATGTTGTGCAGCAGGCCATGGCGCGCCGCGGTCTCCTGTGACCATTGCCAACGCGTCAGGCTTGTCAACGTCGCCGAGGCGGCGGTTGGCGTAAGATGAGCCAAAAGCCAGGCGCCCACACGCAGCGCGGCCCATTGCCCCCACGCACGAGCGTCCACAAGACGGTGCTGTTTACGATGGTTCATGACGCACAGCAATCTTACCCTGAAATAAAACCACTGTCAAACAAGAAGACGCGCAGGGACAAGCGCGCGGGCAGCAGGGTTGATCCAGGATTTGCGGCAGGCACAGACCTGTGTTACAGTAATGTTATCACGATGTGATCCTGATATTTGCGCGTGACGGGGGAATGTGACCCGATGTTCGCGGCATGGACGCGTACCCGCTCGGTGCTGATTCAACTTGCTACTCGACGCCTGACCCTGTGGTACTCTTTGCGCTTCCAACGATCGCGCGCGGCTGAACCTGAGGATCAAACTATGGACGCACTCCTGCAGCGCGCAGCCACGCTCCTGCGCCATTCATCTCGCACCATCGTTTTGACGGGCGCGGGCATCAGCACCCCTTCCGGCATCCCTGATTTTCGCAGCCCCACCTCCGGTCTGTGGGCCACATTCGACCCGCTCGACGTTGCCTCCGTGTGGAGTTTTCACGAAGCCCCAGAGCGTTTCTACACATGGATGCGACCCCTGGCGCGCCAGATCTTGGAGGCCAGGCCGAACCCAGCCCATATCGCGTTGGCTCGCCTCGAAGCCGCGAATATGATTCACGGCATTACCACTCAGAACATTGACAGCTTGCATCAACGCGCTGGCTCGCAAAACGTTCTGGAGGTGCACGGCCATTTACGCACGGCCAGCTGCCTCGACTGCCATTTACAGCGGGCCACCGACGGCTTATGGGATGCCTACCTGGACCGCGGTGAATTGCCGCGCTGCGCGAACTGCGGCGCCGTTCTCAAGCCCGACGCCATCCTGTTCGGTGAACCGTTGTCCTACACCACCCTTCGGCAGTCGCAGGAAGACGCCCTGCATTGCGATGTCTTTATGGTCATTGGCTCGTCGTTAGAAGTCGAGCCTGCGGCCGATCTTCCCTTCCTGGCGCAGCGCCGCGGCGCGCAGGTCATTGTCCTCAACTATGCGCCCACGCCCATTGACGCACGCGCCGCCCTGGTCGTGCATGCAGACGCGGCCGTCATTCTACCGCGCCTGGCTAACATGCTCCTCGGCCCCGCCTGAACGACTTGCCCCGGCCAGCGCCCATGCCGCCAGAAACAGAAGGCCGCCCGGTATTTACCGAGCGGCCTTGTCATGCACGCGATCGCTCACGATCGTAGGAGATGCTGAAATCCACCTGCTGAATCCAGGACCTCGCGCGCCAGCGCTAATCCTCGTTCAACATTCCTCATTCAGCATTCCTCATTCAGCCTTTCCTTACGGCATCACCATCGGCAGACGCACCTGGCTGAGGCGGCCAGGCTCGGCTAACAGCACGGTCGTATCAATCCCCACAAAGCGATTGGTGGTATTGGGGCCGCCATCAATCACAATGGTGACGTGATTGAAGCCGACCGGCGTGCTGTTGCGATCATAGTAAACCTGCATCGTCGAAGGCACCTGCCCCCGATTCGGATTCAAGATCAGCCAGTCGTAGGAATCAACGTCGCTATCGCCAGCCGGGCCGGCGTAGTGCCAACCCTTGCCCGTCCAGGTGAAAGCCTCCGGCTCGGTCTGCATCTTGTCTTTCCACTGCGCCCACGTGGACGCCGGAATGACGCCGGCGATCCAGTGGATGCCGGTGCCGCCGCCGCGCTGGTTGATGT
>CAZEPA010000359.1:0-5078 GCA_964513955.1 uncultured Anaerolineae bacterium
GGTAGGTGGTTTGCGGCAGCCCCCGCCCAAATGTAAGCAATCCGTAAGCCAGAACTTACACGTAACGCGCCAAATGACGTGGTAGAATATGTCTACCAACCATGATTCCGTTGCCAATTGCATCATCACAATCAATTGGGCGTTGGGTTCGCCCCCCATCCCCCTTGGGAGCAAGCTCGGCAGGGCCTGCGGCCATTGCCGGAAGCTTACCGGTGTTCTTTGGATACCATCTCCACTGGATGATTGAGAAGATGCGCCAGATTCCACCTGTGTGGAGAGAAGGGAAATAGCTCTTATGAGGACTTTGCTTCGACTCGTCATGATCGTGGCTGTATTGATGGGAACAGCACTGCCATTGGTACACCCTGGGGTCACCCATGCGACCGGCGCCGGCGCCATCCAAGGTACACTCTTTTTTGACGCCAATGCGGATGGCGTCCGTAACGCGGGCGAGGCTGGCCTCGCGGCTGGCGCCACCATCGAGTTGTATGTTCTGGACAATGGAAGCCAGGTTTATCTCCGGTCTACTACGACGATCGCTGACGGCACCTACCAGTTCGATGGTCTCGAGCAGAACGTCTATGTAGTCACAGAAGCCAACGCGCCTTCATTGGGCTACACGCGCACCACGTCCAACACGCGCCAAGTGACGGTAGGAACCACTCCTGTTACAGGAGTTGATTTCGGCGTCACGTTGCTGGTTACGATCAGCGGCGTGGTCTTCGACGATGTCAACCAAAACGGCATCCGCGACCTGGGTGAACCGCCCATTCCCAATACCCAGGTTGACGTTTTCGGAGATGTGAACGCCAACGGGCTCATCGACGGGAATGAAGTGAGGGTCGGATCAGGCGTCAGCAATTCCCAGGGCGTCTACGTTGTGGTACCCAGTCTGTTGCCTGGCGCCTATGTGGTGCGCTTCCAGCCTCCTGCCGGCGTCGGCTCACCGTCTCAAGTACCGGCTCCGATTGTGGGGCAGGACGGCGTGAGTGTATTGCGCTTGGACTTTGGGGCGGTCGTCGTTCACGCCGGCGCCGCCTCGGTGACAGGGAAGACCTGGAAAGATCTGGATGGGGACGAAATCATAGAGACAGGCGAGGGGGCGCTCCCCAACGCGGCGGTGGCGCTGATTCTTGACAGCAACGGAAACGGTCAGATTGACCCCGGCGAGAGCGTCGCCGCGCAGAGCATCAGCGACAACCAGGGCGTCTATTCCCTGGGCAGCCTAGCCGCAGGCGATTATGTGCTGCGTGTAGATGATTTGACGATCCCCGCCGGTTGGATCCCCTCCTTTGACCCCACGCTGTTGGCCTTCAACCTGGCTCTGGGGCAGGCAAGGACCAATCTCGACCTCGGTTATTACGATCCACTGGTTACCGCGCCGATGCGCTCGGCCGATTGGAAGAATGAAATCCGCCGCACAGGTCGCCCACGATACTCGGTGGCCGAAGTCAACGCGTTCATTGCAACGGCGCAAACGGCTTCGGGCGTTTTCCCTGAAATCGCGCCTTTGGTAGAGGCGCTGCTGCGCCCCACCCAAGGGGATGAAGGCCAGGCGCGCAAGGAATATGCAGCCCTGGCGCTGAACGTGGCGAGCGGCCGCCTGCTGGCGCGCACGCCTATCCATCTGCCTACGCTGACGGCGGCAACGACCGTCGGCGGCGCGGTGGCGGAAATCGAGCGCTTGCTGAAACCCGCAGCCTCGCAGTTGAACACGACGTATCGCCGCGTCAGAAGCCTGGCTGAAACCCTGAATAAGGGAGAGGGTGTTGGCTACGGTCTGACCAACGTCTCCGCGGCGTCGCGTGCCGCCTACCGAGGCGCCGATGTCACGTCTGCCATGCGCCGCGGCGGCGATGTGGTTGACTTGATGATGAATGAGCCGATCTACCTGACGCGTTGGAGCCCCGGCAACCTCGATCCTGGGATCAATGTGTTCCGTCCTCGCGTGCGCGTACGCGTCAACATCTTCTACAACGGCGGCGTCCTCGAGGCAAAGCAGAAGCTACCCAACGGGGATTTGGTTAGCCTGGGCACGATCGTGCCTCCGTTCTGGAACAAGGATGTGAAGACCGATTACACCTTCGATCTCTGGCGCGTCAGTACCCTGAGCGACCTGGTGAGCACGGAAATCCAACTCGTTGCCCGCGACAGTAACGGTGGAACGGCCGCGCATATCAAGATTGACGCCGCTGAGATGGTCTTCGACTATTAGGCGGCTGGTTGAGATCAACGGTAGTCACGCACCTGCGTGCAACGAAGATGCGCAGGACGACTGTCGCACCCAAGCTCTCAGAGGGTCTGCGGCCCCCGTTTAGCCGCTGGAAACGACACGTTTGAGCCAAAGACGCCGGTCGTAGACCCAATGTCACTGAATTTCGAGGCTTTCACCATGCCCACATCGGCGCAAGATGTGGGCATGGTCTTATTTGTCAGAGGAGATGGTTATGCAATCGGTTCTTGCACGCGCGGCTGGGCGCACACACAGTAGATGCAACACTGGAAGTCCCCGAGAGGGGATACGATTCATGCAGCGGCGATGGGCGACATGGCTGCAATGGATGCAAAACAATCACGCCAGGCGTAGGCTTGCAGGTCGCTGGCAATTCGCCATTTTCAGTGCGTGGCTGCTTTTCAGTCTGTTGGGCTTGCCCCCTTCGCCGACTGTGGCTGCGGCGCTTCCTGTGGGCGATACGCCGCGCGGCGGTTACTCGTGGGATATCCGCTGCGTAGATTGCCCGAAGATCTTCGATGAGTTGAACACGCGCAGCTTGCGCGTGGATGCTAATGGCCGACCGCATATCGCCTACGGCGGCGACCATCTCTATTATGCCTGGAACGACGGCGCTGCCTGGCAGCACGAAATGGTGGACAGCGCCATTCGGGTTGGTTCGAGCGCCTCGCTGGCGATGGACAGCAGCGGCAGTCCGCACATCGCCTACTTCGATGGCGCCAATCTTGACTTGAAGTACGCGCACAAAACCAGCGGCAGCTGGTTGATCCAGACGGTGGATGCCGCCGGGGACGTTGGCTTCAGCGCCGCCCTGGCCCTCGACAGCCTCAACCGACCGCACATTGCCTATTACGACGACACCCATCGCAAACTGAAATATGCGCGCTGGACTGGAGCGCAGTGGGACATTCAGAGCATTGGCGCGGAGTCGGGGGTCATGAGCGGCATATCGCTGGCGCTCGACAGCAGCGATCGCGCACGGGTGAGTTACTACGACATTTACGCCGCGGATCTGCGCTATGCGCGTTGGACCGGCGCAGATTGGATTGTGCAGGTTGTGGATGCCAACGGGGAGGTGGGCAGCGATACGTCCCTGGCGCTTGACAGCAGCGGCAATCCGCACATCAGTTACTATGACAGCAGCAATGGCGACTTGAAGTATGCGCGCGGGATCGGCGCGGGTTGGCAAATCGAAGTGGTTGACAGCGTAGGCGACGTCGGCGGCCAAACATCGCTGGCGTTGGATGGCGCGACTCGCGCATACATCAGCTACCGGGACTGGACCAACGGGGATCTGAAAATAGCGCAGCGCGTAGCGACCACGTGGGCGATTCAAACGGTTGACAGCCCGGATGATGTCGGGGCCTACACCTCGATTGCGCTCGACGGCAGCGCGCGCCCGCGCATTTCTTACTATGACATGACCCACAATCGGTTGAAATATGCGGCGTGGACCGGCATAGCCTGGGACATGGATGTCGTGGACGTCGCGGGTAACGTCGGCGAAGCGACGGCGCTGGCGCTTGATCGTAGCGGCCGGCCCCACATCAGCTACCGCGATAGTTACGCGAACGATCTTAAGTACGCGCGCTGGGGCGGCAGCGGCTGGTTGATTGAAACCGTGGATGGCCTCAACGGGACTGAGGTGGGCAGTCAAACCGCGATCGTGGTGAATTCAGTCAATCGGCCATTGATTGCCTATCTGGATGACACGAACGGCGCGCTCAAATTGGCGCAGCGCATCGGCGAGGCCTGGCAGCTGCAGACGATTGACAACAGCGGCACGATCGGCGGCGGCATCTCGTTGGCTCTCGATTCCGCCGACCGACCCCATATCGCGTACGTTGACACGGGCAGCGAAACCCTGAAGTACGCTCGCTGGACCGGCGCGCAGTGGGATTTGCAGACCATTGACCACGTCGGCCCCATTGGTTACGTTTCGATGGCGATTGACCGCGCGGACATCATTCTCGTGGGCTATTATGACGCTGTCAATGGCGACGTGAAAGTGGCGCGCGGCAAGGCCAATTACCCCTGGAGTATTCAGACCGTGGACAGCGACGGCGACGTGGGCGGCTACGTATCCCTTGCCGTGGATATGTTGGGCAATCCTCACCTGGCCTACTACGATTGGACGCAGTACGCGCTGAAGTATGCGCGGCTGGCCGGTACGACGTGGATTGTACAAACGGTTGCCAACACAGGCCTCGTCGGCTACACCGATCTGGCCCTGAACAACCGCGATGCGCCGCTCATCGCTTTCTACGATGACAACTCCCACAGCCTCGATGTTGCCCAACTGCGGGGCGGCAGCTGGGACATCAGCACCCTGGACAACGCGGGCGATGTCGGTCGTTATGTTTCTCTGGCGCTCGACCAAAGCAACTACGCGTACGCCGCGTACTACGATACGACCAACGGTGATCTCAAGATGGCTCAGGGCACGCCGCCAACGAGCCTGCCGGTCTACATCCCGCAGGTCATGCGCCGTCGCTGACCTTCATGCACCGGGTCCAGGCGCGGCGGGGTGTATTTCAATTTTAGGGCGTAGCCCCGCAGGGGCTTGCACCTCGTAGCCGGAGGCCAGAGGCCACCGGCGGGTTGGTGACCGGAGGGCGTGCGCGCAACCAACTCCGCCCGACCGTAAACGGATCGGGCTACGAGGTGGAAGGCCCTATCGGGCCTGACAGCCACAGAGGGGTTTGCATTTCGGGCCGAGTGTATTTCAATTTCGGGGCGTAGCCCACGCAGGTTGGACATAGCAGTGGTTGCAGCGATTGCAATCGCCCGCCGTCCGGCCCGCCACGACCCAGCTCGCGACCACGACGCGGCCCTTGCCCAGCTC
>CAZEPA010000360.1:0-5076 GCA_964513955.1 uncultured Anaerolineae bacterium
CCCTGCGAGGGGGCGCCCCTTGCGCAGGCTGGCTGCTCCACGCTGCGCCGGGCAAGCCGGCAGCGTGGTCGCCAGCGCAAGCCTCTTACCCGGCAGGCCTGCGCAAGGTTGAACAGCCGCGGCTGGCAGCCCTCGCAGGGGAACATGGACATCGCCGCGTTGACTTGCGAGGATGCTGCGCGCCTCTGAGGTCGTCATTTCGTCGCAGCCCTGCGAGGGGGCAGTGGACATCGCCGCGTTGACTTGTGGGAACGTTGCGCGCCTCTGAGGCCGTCATCCCGTCGCAGCCCTGCGAGGGGGCGGCGTCACAACTTGGTCTTGAGACCGTAGCCGAGGCCGGGGATGGTTTCGATGAGGGTGGGATGGGCAGGGTCTGGCTCGATGCGGGCGCGCAGGCGGCGTACGAGTTGGCGCAGCATGTCGCGGTCGCCGCCTTCGGGGCCCCAAACCTGGTCAATGATCGTCTCGCTGGGCAGAATTTGACCGGCGTTGGTCAGCAGCAGATCAAGCAGACGGCCTTCCAGCGGCGTAAGCGTGACCGGGGGCTTGTCGCCGCGGCGTACCTCCCGCCGGCTGCTGTCAAAGGAGAGGCTGCCCGCTTGACGCACGGACGGCGCCAGAGTCTTGCCCGCGCGGCGCAGCACGGTCAGGCTGCGCGCCACCAGTTGGCGGGGACTGAACGGCTTGGCCATGTAATCATCCGCGCCCAGGTTGAGGCCGCGGATGATGTCATCTTCCTTATCGCGCACGGTCAGCATGATGATGGGCGTACTTGCCAGGGCGCGAATACGCTGGCACACGGTAAAACCGTCCACTTTGGGTAAGTTGACATCCAGGATGATCAAGTCGGGCTGCTCTGCTTCCCAGCGGCGCAGCGCGGCCTCGCCATCGAAGGCCTGGAGCACATCAAAGCCAGCGCGGCGCAAGGCAAAAGCGATCAGATCGGCCAGCACGCGATCATCATCCACGACCAGCGCTTTCATGCGACAGGACCAACGAGGGGAATGTTGATCCAGAAAACGGCGCCGCCCGCTGCCTGGTTTTCCACGCCCACCTGGCCGCCTTGCGCTTCGATGATCGCTTTGACCAGGGACAACCCCAAGCCCACGCCGTACTGCGCCTGCTCGGTCTCATTGTCGCTGCGCTGAAAACGGCGAAAAACGTCCTGCACCTGGTCGGCAGGGATGCCCGGCCCCTGATCGTACACGCTGATGCGCGCGTGCTCGCCAACCTCCTGCACTCGGATGGTGATCGTGCTGGCGTCTGGGCTGTATTTGCTGGCGTTGGAGAGCAGATTGACCAGGGCCTGCACGGTGCGTTTGGCATCGGCGCGCACGGTCAGCGGGTTGACCGTGGGGATCACTTCCAGGCGCTGCCGCCGCTTTTCAAGCAGCGGCCGCATCCACTGCGTGGCCTCAGCCACGATTGCCGACAGATCGGTGGGATGTGGATAGACCCGGAAGCGCCCGGCCTCGATGCTGGCGCCCTCCAGCAGATTGTCCACCAGGGTCTGCAGCCCCAGACTGCCCAGGTGTAGGGAGTTGAGCAGTTCCTGCAGCTCAGCGGCGCTCAGATCAGGCGCCTGATCGAGCAGCAGCTCGATGGACGCGGTGAGCGCGGCCAGCGGCGTGCGGAATTCGTGCGCGATGTTCGCCAGGAAATGGCCGAGCAGGCGGTGCATGGCCTCCTCATCGCTGATATCGCGGAAAACCAGCGCGACGCGCGCCGCGCCCGACTCCGGCGGCGCCAGCCGCGCGCCGGTCACGCTGAGGGTGGCCGTGCGTTCATTCGCCAGGTGCACGTTGAGCTTGACCCGCTGACCCGGCGCGGGAATCGCGCGCGTGAAGGGGGTGCTCGTTTCCGTCAGGCGAAAAACGTCGTCGCACGCGCGGCCTTCCACCTCGTAACGCGACCAGCCGCTGATGCGCTCAGCGCCCGGACTGAAGAAAATGATGCGCCCGCGCCCATCCAACGTGACGATGCCCTCGACAATCGCGTCCAGAAGGTTGTCGCGCCAGGCTTTCTCCTGCCGTAAATCCACCAGGGTGTGCTGCAGCTCACGACCGGATGTTTCCAACGCCTGCGCCACCTGCGCGACTTCACGCACGCTCATATCCGCGGCTAATGACTGATCTAGCGTGCCCTGGCTCAAAGCAGCCGCTGCGTCGGCCAGGCGCACCAACGGCCGGCTGATGCGCCGAGCCACGATGGCGCCGAGCAGCGAACCGATGAGCGCCACCGCCACAATGCCGCCCACAAGCGTACGCGCCAGCCGCTGTTGGGTTGTCACCAAGGCCGTCACGTCGAGCGCCACCTCAGCCGCCAGACCAGTGTCCGCGTTCGCGCTCAACGCCACGCGCTCAGCATAGAAATGGCGGTTGGCCCCATCAAGGGTTGTGCGTGACGCCGCACCGCTGCTTGTCACAGTGCGGCGGGCCATGGCGCTCCAGCCCGCGGTATCGCCAGGCAGGGTGCTCACCAGCGGTCGCTCAGCCCACAGCACCGTGTGCTCCAAACCAGTCTGGTCACGCAGCTGCGCGGCGAAGGCCGCGGATACGCGTATGCCCACCATCACCTGCGGCGGCGCGGCCTCGGCAACGCCTTCGACCGGTTGGGTGTCCAGCAGCCACAGCGTCTGGTTGCCGTTGGCCGAGAGAGCCAGCCAGCCATCGCGGGGCGCCTGACAGGCGTCTGGCGGTAGCGGGTCGCCGACCTGGGCCAGGGGGCTGCCCGCGGCGCTGCACACCAGCAGGGCATCGAGGTCCGCGCCCGTCTGCAGCGTGCGCAGATAATCGGTCAGCGCGGCGCGATCGGCTGACGCCAGCAGGCTGCGCAAGGTGGGACGCTGTGCGGTCAAGAGGGCCAGGTTGTGAACTTCAGCCTGGCGCGCGGCGTAGAGCGCCTGGGTGGCTTGGCGCCCCTGCTCCACCTGTGTCCACGCCTGGCGTTCCAGTTGACCGCGGATGAGCCACAAGGCTGGCAGACCAACCGCCAGGTTGATCAACAGCGCCAGGCCCACGAAACTCAGAATAAGTTGGACGGGCAGGCGATCCCGATGCGAAAGTAGGCGTTGCATGGGGTGATTATAACATCCGGCTTCGCATCCTGTCCAGAGGATGATTGAAGATTGAAGATGGGAGATGGGAGATTGGAGATGGGAGATGGGAGATGGGAGATTGAAGATTGAAGATTGAAGATTGAAGATTGAAGATGGCAGAGGGGAGAATTTTTCCTGGGGGGGTTTTCGCGGTATGGTATAGACTTATCCAGAGACAATTTCCCGTTTTCCCCATCTCTTGCCAGGGAAGGATGGGAGACTACCCTTTGGCAAATCCGATGGGCGCCGCCAACATCATGGATTAGGCGCAGAGAGAAGAGAGAAAGGAAACGCAAATGAACACGATCAACGCAACGCTGACCGCGGTGTCTGGGCTGCGCGTGGGCCATGCCCAGGACGACGAGGCCCTGACCGGCTGCACGGTCATTTTATGTGAAGCCGGCGCAGTGGGTGGGGTAGATCAGCGCGGGGGCGCGCCGGGCACGCGCGAGACGGACCTGCTGCGGCCCATGCACCTGGTGGAGCAGGTGCATGCGATTGTCCTGGCCGGCGGGTCAGCCTTTGGGCTGGATGCAGCCAGCGGGGTAATGCGCTACCTGGCCGAACGGGACATCGGTTTACAGACCCCAGTGGCCCGTGTGCCGATCGTGGCCGCGGCCGTGCTGTTTGACCTGGGCATCGGGCGCGCGGATGTGCGGCCAGATGCGGAGATGGGCTATCGGGCGTGTCTGAATGCGACGGATGCGCCGGTGGCGCAAGGGCG
Source organism: uncultured Anaerolineae bacterium (assembly GCA_964513955.1). Taxonomy (GTDB): domain Bacteria; phylum Chloroflexota; class Anaerolineae; order SSC4; family Amarolineaceae; genus Amarolinea. Next base: position 3,822 of record CAZEPA010000360.1, read on the forward strand.
CGTCGGCGCGGGCATCGGGGCGACCGCGGGCAAGATCGCGGGCATGGCGTACGCCACGCGCACCGGATTAGGCAGCGTCAGCGTGACCCTGGACAATGGCCTGGTCGTCGGCGCGCTGGTGGCCGTCAATCCGTTTGGCGATGTGGTAGATGCAACAACAGGCGAGCTGATGGCTGGTGTCCAGTTGGCCGCGAGCGGCGGGAGCGATACCCTGGCGCTGATGCAGCTTGCTGCCAATTCCGCCGGAGGGCCGGCTGTTGGCCCAACGCCATTGGCCCACAATACCGTGATCGGCGTCGTGGCAACGAACGCCCGTTTGACCAAGGAGCAGGTGAACAAGGTGGCCCAGATGGCGCACGACGGCCTGGCGCGCAGCATTCGTCCGGCGCATACGATGTTCGACGGCGATACGATTTTTGCCCTTGCCACCGGCGACATGGCAGCCGATGTCAATCTGGTGGGCGCGCTGGCAGCCGAGGTGTTTGCGCGAGCTGTTGTGGCCGGTGCACAGAATCAAGCAGGCCAGGCATGAGTCTCGCGAGGCGCAAAAAAACCAGGTTTCTGATCGCCACGTCCGATTATGTCGGCGTGTGCAGAAACCCGGATGCTTGCGTGCCAGCAATTCCGAATGTAGCCTGGTTTTTTGACTACAGAGATCGCAAAAAAACGCAGAGATGTTGCCGATGACGGCTATTTCCGCTCACGCGCGCATCAACACGGCCAGGATCAACTGCACGAGCAAGATCTTGCTAATCAAGGCAATCGGATAGACCGCAGCATAGCCAATGTTCGGCAGTTCATCGCCCGACTGCTGCTGGGCAAAGCCGAGGGCCGCCGGCTGCGTTTGCAGTCCGGCCGCCATCCCGATCAGCAGCCCCATCGGAATCTTGAAGAAGGTGCGGCCAATCCAGAGCGTGAGGAAAGCAATCAGCATGGTGAGCAAAGCGCCGGCGATGAAGATCGTCAGACCGCCGCCCTGCTGCATGGTGCTGACAAAGGCGTAGCCGGAACGGGTGCCGACGCCAGCCAGGAAGAGCACCAGGCCCAGCTGGCGCAAGGTCAGATTGGCGTTGTAGGAGAGATTCCAGACCAGCGGGCCGGTGTGGTCAATCGCGCCCAGGATCAGCGCCGCGATCAAAGGCCCGCCGGCAATGCCCAAGCGCAAGGTCACGCCGCCGGGCAGCGGAATGGGGAGCATACCCAGCAAAATGCCGAGCGCCAGGCCCAGGTTGAAGGGCAGAATCTCGATCTCGCT
>CAZEPA010000361.1:0-5075 GCA_964513955.1 uncultured Anaerolineae bacterium
ACCGAATCGGTGCGCTGCGTTCCCACAGCGCGGGCGGGGCGCTGAGCAATTCAACCTGCGCCGGCAAGGTAGTCTGGCCTTCGATGACGACACCCTGGCGCAGACGGGCCAGGGCTGCCTCGTCGGGAACTCGTTCGACCTGTGCCAGGTAGGTCTTGGGCTGCTTGAACGATGGCTGAGCCAGGCGATGAATCAATCCGCCGTCGTTGGTCAGCAGCAGCAGCCCTTCGCTGTCTGCATCCAGCCGCCCGGCCGCGTACATGTCGGTCACCGGAAACAAATCGGCGAGCGTCGGCCGGCCAGCCGCATCCGTGAATTGACACAGCACGCCGTACGGTTTATTCAGGAGAAAATAGCGTGCGCCGCGCCCTACTTCTGGCGCAGTTTGGGTGAATCGAACCACAGCCCGCTGATGAGATGATCAGGCGTCCCATCGTTGAATACAACCCGCACAGTCACGCCGTCTTCGTTGGCGAATTTCGCGCTGTAGGTGACTCGCATGTAGGCGCCGGTATCTTCGACAAGCGCCACCTCACGTGTCTGATACGCGCCGAGTTTGCCGCCGATGCTGCTGAGCATGTCCTGGAACGCCTTCTCCGTGATGGCCTTCTTCATTTGCTCATCGAAATTGAGCGCAAAGCGGGCGTAATTGGCTTCGTTCATGCCGGCCAACAAGTTATCGGTCATTGGCTCGCTGTAGGCCAGGACCGCATCCCGCTCCTTACCGCTCAACGTCACGGCCTGCGCCCCGCTGCAGGCGCTCAGCATAAGCGCTGCGCCGATTAATACCAGCAGCCAGGCCCGACTTCGTCTTCCACTCATTCCACACAACACACTTCACCCCCTTTTGTTATCAATGCCTTCGATGTCCTTTTCTGGCTACTCCGCGTAGCGATAAAATCCTTCACCACTCTTGCGCCCTAGCTTGCCAGCCTGCACCATCTTGCGCAGCAGGATAGGCGCCCGATAGCGGGCATCACGATAGTTGTCAAACAGGGCGTCGAGCACGTTGAGCATCACATCGAGGCCAACCAGGTCGGCCAACTGCAGGGGCCCCATGGGGAAGTTGTAGCCCAGGCGCATGGCTTTGTCTAATGCATCACGCTCCGCCACCCCTTCTTGCAGCGCGAAGATCGCTTCCGCCACGTACATCAGCCCCACGCGTGTCGTGATGAAGCCAGGATAGTCCTTGACGATGACCGGGTCCTTCCCTGCCTGACGCGCGAATGCCTCCACGGCTGCCACCGTTTGCGGCGCGGTATCCAGGCCAGGGATGATTTCAACGAGAGTCATCAACGCTGGGGGGTTGAAAAAATGAATGCCGATCGCACGGTCGCGATGGCCGAGGACGCTGGCTAACTCCGTAATGGGCAGTGAGCTGGTGTTGCTGCCGATGATCGTGGTTGGTTCAACCAGCGTTTCAATCTGGCGAAACAGATCCTGTTTGAGTGCAATTTGCTCAGGCGCGGCCTCAATCACGAGATCAGCGCCGCGCGCGGCATCTGCCAGGTTGTCATGATAGGAGAGACAGGCCAGGGCCGCGTCAGCCGCCGCTTGGGTCAGACGTTGTTTGCTGACCGCACGGCTGAGCGCCTGCGAATGGTAGGCTTGGGCCTTGTGCAGCGAGGACGGCAACGGGTCATACTGACGCGTCTCCAGTCCGGCCAATGCGCTGATGTAAGCAATCCCACTTCCCATCGTCCCGGCGCCCAACACAGCGCTTGTGCGCAGCCACAGCGCCTCGGTTGTGGACTTGATCATGGCCCCATTTCCTCCCTGCACATGAAGGCACCCTTGCCCCATGCCACCTACGAGGTGTGTTTTATTTCTGTAGTCTTATTGTACACAGAATTGCCCAATCAAGCAACCTGTCACGTCACAGTGCGTCATAACCGGCGCTGCTGGCTTGTGGGCAAAGGCGGATGCATACAACGTTGACTGAAAAGCGTTCTGCCGGTACAATGCAGGCCTTGCCCCCATCCGCTCGATCTTGGGAGCAGGCGATGTGGAACAAACTGCTGGTCATGCTAAAAGCTGACTGGGGCGTGATGCTCGAATATCGGGTCATGATATTGATCTGGATGACCTCGGGCTTCTTGCCTCTGATCATGATGGGACTGTGGAGCGCGCTGGCCGCCCAGGGGCCGATTGGCGGCTATGGCCAGGCCGATTTTGTGGCCTATTACGTGGTTGCGCTCTTTGTGCGCCAGATGACCGCTGTTTGGGTGAGCTGGGAATTGGATCGGCAAATTCGCCTCGGCGAGTTGTCGCCCTTTCTGCTACGCCCTTTGCACCCCATCTATCACCACATGACGGAGAATCTGGCGGACAAGGGTATTCGCTTGTTCATCATGGGGCCGCCGCTGTTGATCTTTGTCGCAGCGGTTCCCAGTTTTCGCGCTTATCTGACGCCTTTTTCCGTGATGGCCTTCCTGATTGCGCTGGCTGGCGCCTGGGCGCTGGTTTTTCTTTCCATGTTTGCCTGCGGCTTGTTGGCGTTCTGGACCTCGCAGGTATCCGCCATCGGCGACTTCTGGTACGGCGTGCGGATGCTTCTCAGCGGCATCATTGCGCCGCTCAGTTTCTTTCCGCCGGCCATCGCCGCCGCGGCTTCGGTGCTGCCCTTTCGCTTCATGCTCTCCTTTCCTGTAGAGATTCTGCTGGGCAAGCTGGGCGGCCAAGCCCTGGCGACTGGGTTTGCGTTGATGGCGGTCTGGGTGGCGTTCTTCGCCCTGCTGGTGGCCTGGCTGTGGCGTGTGGGCGTGCGCAACTACAGCGCCGCCGGAGCGTGAGCGATGTACTATCTCAACTTGCTCAAAGCCTTTTACCGCAACGCCATCCTGGTGGAATTGGAGTACCGGGTCAATTTCTTGATCAACGTGTTCATGACTGCCTTTTGGTTCGCATGGACATTGGTCAGTGTACGCATTTTCTACCGCTTCACCGATACCATTGGCGGCTGGACCTACCCGCAAGCGCTGCTCGTGATTGGCCTTTTCTCCTGCGCCAACGCGGTGATTTGGGGCCTCGTGCGCCCCAATGTGGAGAAATTGGTGGAAGGCATTCGCAGCGGCACGTTTGACTTTGTGCTGATGAAGCCGGTGAACAGCCAGTTCATTGCCAGCCTGCGCCACCTGGTCATCTGGCAGTTTTCCAACCTGGCGCTCGGTATCGCCGTCTTGTTCATTGCCGCGCCCCAGCTCAACCATTCGATCTCTGCTGGTAGTTGGCTGCTGTTTGCCCTGCTGCTTGTGTGCGGCCTGCTGATCGTCTACAGCATTGGCCTCGCGGTGGTTTCGATTGCTTTTTGGGCGGTGCGCATTGATAACATGATCGAGCTTTTCAACTCGGTCTTCGAGACAGCCCGCTACCCCGTGGATGCGTTCCCTGGCTGGGCGCGCGGCCTGTTGACGTTTGTGATCCCCGTTGCCTTCATCACCACCGTACCGGCTGCCGTGGTCATTGGCAAACTCACGATCTGGTGGGGCGGCGCGGCCATTGTGCTGGCGCTGGGCAGCCTGATTATTTCCAGCGCCATTTGGAGCTACGCGGTCAAGCACTATGCCAGCGCCAGCTCCTGAGTCCAGCCCCCAACAAAATCACGCCGAGGCAACATCGTGGTCTTAAGCCCTTCCTTGTGGCAAAAACACATTGCCATCACCCAAGAGCATGGTTCATGGGTGTTTCTTTTTAGCCCCCTGCTGATCGGACTGGCGGCGGGCGGTCGCTGGACGGCCGCTTCTGCCTGGCTGATCGTGGCCGCGCTGGCCGCGTTTTTGGTGCGCCAACCGTTGACCGTGTTAGTCAAGGTGTGGAGCAAACGGCGCGGGCCGCAAGATGTGGCGCCCGCTGTTTTCTGGGTCGCTGTCTATGGCTTGCTCGGTTCGATTGGGCTGTGGGGACTTTGGCGGCATGACCAGGCGCAGCTCGCCATTTTGGCGCTGCCCGGGCTGCCCGTTTTTGTGTGGCATCTGATGCTGGTCGCGCGTCGTGCGGAGAGGCGGCAAATCGGCGTTGAAATCGTCGCCAGCGGCGTGCTGGCGCTGGCGGCGCCGGCCGCCTTTTGGATCGGCCAGGGCACTCAGGACCCGATGGGGTGGTGGCTGTGGGCGCTGACATGGTTTCAGTCGGCAGCGTCCATTGTCTATGCCGCCCTGCGCCTGGAGCAGCGCCCGTGGAAGACGCTGCCTGCGGTGAGCCAACGCCTGCGCGTCGCCGCCCGCGCCCTGGCCTACACCTGGTTCAACCTGGCGGCCGTCATCCTGTTGGCCTGGCGGGGCGTGTTGCCGGTCTGGCTGCCGCTGCCCTTTGTCCTGCAAGCCGTGGAAACGGTCTATGGATCTCTGCGGCCCGCGGCCGGCCTCAGGCCGGCGCGCGTCGGTGTGCGCCAATTGATCGTGAGCACACTCTTCACTGTGCTTTTCATCGCGGCCTGGCGTTTGTCCCCGCACCTTCCGTAGGACGCGCCGCCAAACGCCAGGCCGCCGATGGCTGCCTCAATGATCGGCGTTCGGCAAATCACGACGATGCCCCTGTGGGGAGGCATTCAGGCCCTCAACCTGGGTGCTTTCGCTGCTCATCTGACTGACCTGGCCTTGCAGCGCGCCAAAGACATACTCGAGGCTCTGCGTGGCCGTCGCGGGATCCATGCCCGTGCGCTGCGCCAGTTCATTTGCCAAACCAGATCGTTTCAGGTAGCCTGGTTCAATGCGCGCGCCTTGCTGGAACATCTCGCGCAGCGATCCGCCGTCTGGGCGGGTTTGCTTGCGTGACCGCCCGGCGCCCGTCTGTGATGGGGTGGTGGCCGCCTGCCGGTTACGCGACGTAGTGGCACTGGCCGTCGTGCGGCTGCCGCCGAGGAGTTTTTCTAGCACAAAAGTGACAACCATCTGCGCCATGGCCGGAGGCAAACCAAGCTTGGCGGCCAGGCCTTCGATGATGCCAGCAAACTCCTGGCGACCACCCAAAACCTGGATGAGGGTTTGCAGCAGACCACCCGCACCCGCTGCTCCGATGGCAGCGCCCGGCGACTGCGAAACGCCTGGGCTTGCCCCGGCGCCGCCGAGCAGACCGCC
>CAZEPA010000362.1:0-5074 GCA_964513955.1 uncultured Anaerolineae bacterium
CAGCGCCACCGCCACCCGGTAGGCGCCTGGCGGTGTGGCCGGGTTGAGGTTGACATCATAATCATCGCGCACGATCTCGCCTGGCTGCCAGCGCGTCATGGGGTAAAAATGCAGCGCGCTGTCCGCCCGCTCCAGGCTCTCGCCCCACACCTGACCATCCGCATCCACCAGGCGTACGCGCGCCAGGCGATCCGCTGTAGGGGCAGCCACGGCCTGCCAATAGAGCGTGACGTGCGCCCAGCCGCTGGGCGGATGCATGGTATCGTCCGTCGCGGCTACGGGGCCAGCCTCCAGGCGGCAGCCGGCAAGGCGAATGGCGCCGTTGGCCTGGCCCGGCCCATCCACCGGCGTGGCCGCGGCCGGCAGCGCGGTCAACCGATACTGCGTGGCGTAGGCGCGGATGGCAATGCCGGCCGGGTAGAGTTCAGTGACCAGCGGAAAGCGTCCGCCCAACCAGGCGCGCACCAGGTTGGCTGGATCAATCCCCTCCTGGTGGGACAAAACAAGCCACAGGGTGTCGGCCGCAGTCAGTGGACCGAGGCCGGCCTCGACCGCGCTTTCATCCGTGAGGACCGCGCCAAAGGGCGCGTGGCGCGGCGCGGCGCCCTGGTAGTAGCGCGCAAACGCCAGCTCTGTGTAGTTGACATGATTGACAACGACATCCTGCGCCGTAGCGTAGCGGCCGACCACCTGCGCCGCTGTGCGCCAATCCTCGCGTCGAAGCGCGGGGTCATGCGACCACAGCGCGGGCAGTGCGGCCACGAACATGGCCACAAAGCCGACGGTGAGCGCGCGCCCCAGCCAGGGCCGCGCGCGCCAGAGGGCATCCAGCCCAGCGGCCCACGCCAGGCATAAGGCCGGAATCAGAAAGATGAAATAGCGCGTCTCCGCAAACACGGTGGCGTCCTTGGCCTGGAGCAGATTGCCCAACAGCAGCGGGACGGCGAGCCAAAGCAGAAGGAGCAGGCCGCGGCGGGCATCCTGGCGCAGCGCAGAGGCGAGGCCGATCAGCAGGAGCGTTCCAGCGCCGATCACCACCGCCGCCAGCAGCGGCTGCGGCCACGGCGCCTGGCGCACGGTGTACGCTTCCAGCAGGCGCGCGAGTGTGGGGAAAAAATCGGCGAAAGGCGCGCCGGGCGCTGCCTCCGCGCCGCTGACCCGCCACGCGGCCAGCGCCAGCGGCGCAAAAAGCGCGGCCAGCAGCAACAGCGCCAGGGCGCCGGGCCATGCGGCGCGGACAACGGCGCGCCCATCCTGACCTGGACGGCTGGGGCATTTTTCCACCAGCAACCACAGGCCAGCGACCGGCAGTAAGAACGCAGCAAACAGGTAGCTGTAACAGGCCGCGGCCAGGCCGCTGACGGCCAGGGCATACCAAAAAAACGTCGTTCGCTTGCCGCCAGGCGCAGTCGGCGGGGCCAAAGCCCGCAGCCAGGCATACAGCCCCCAAAGCCCGAAGGTGGTGGCTGGCATGAACATGCGCACTTCCTGGCTGTACCAAATCAGGAATGGATTGAAGGCCACGAGCACGGCCGCCAACCACGCGCGGCGGCGAACACGGTCGGCGCGGCGATTCAACGCCATGCCCAGTCCGAAGGTCGGCCAGACAGCCAGCGCGCCCAGGCCGACGCCCAGGCTGCGCACGGCGGCATCGGACGCGCCGAAGAGACGTGTCCATCCGTGCAAGAGCAGGTAGTAGAGGGGTGGGTGTTTGTCTTCGGTCAGGGTCAACCCAACGCGCACGATGGTCGCAGCGGGCTTGTTGGCCCAGAACAGGCTGAAGACCTCATCGAGCCACAGGCTGTGAAAGGTTAACTGCCAGGCGCGCACGCCTGCGGCCAGAATCACCAGCAGCGCCAGCCCATGCCACGGCTGCACGCGGAAGAAACTGGGCGCGCTGGATCGGGTTGGCAGCCCACCGCCGCGCAGCCCCGCCAACCAACGTGGGCCAGTCACGGCCGCACCTCGTTGTGCGCTGGTTTGTCCTGCGTGTTCAGCGCCAGGGCGTACAAAGAAAGACCCCAGGGCAGATCATGCCCGCGTCGCAGCCAGCCCGCCTCGCGCTCCAGCACCAAGCGCAACAGGCGGTTGAGCGGCGCCGGCGGGAGCTGCAAATCGTGGGCCAGCGGCTGCCTGAGCGTGTCGGCCCGGAGGCGGCGGCCAGCGGAAAGAGCACCGCATTGGCGTAAGTCAGGCGGCGCACGGTCAGCCCGGCGTCTTGCAGGAGAGCTTGCAGCTGCCTGGCGCTCATACGCGCGGCCGTGCCGGTCAACGCATCATGCGCGCTGTGCAGCCAGGGATGCGCCGAAACCCGCACCAGCAGGCGGCCGCCAGGGCGCAGCTGGCCGGCGCATGCGATCACTGCCTGCCGGCTGTCCAATTGCCGCTGATCCAGCGAATCGAGCGCGAGAACCAGGTCGAATCGGGCAGGCGCCAGCGGCAGCGCCATGGCCGAGGCGCACACGAGAGTCAGGTCAGGATGCTGGCGCGCGTGCATCAGCGCGAGCGGGGAGATGTCAACGCCGATGCGCGGGCGCGCGGCCAGGTGCGAAAGGGCGCCGCCGCTGCCGCAGCCAACGTCTAGCACCGCGCCGCGGCCCGACCAGCCGTCAGCCGCCAGGATTGCGGCCGTGCAGGCAAACATGCCGCGCGTCCACCAGTGCGCCTCTTCCAGCGCGTAGAGGGTGGGCAAGGCAGCCCCCCACGGCGCACGGCCAGCGGGGTTTGCCAAAGCGGGGGAAATTCGGTTCCCGACCCGTTGTTGGGACCGCAGGCTGGTCATTGCGCCTCCTCGATGCGCAGCCGCGCCAGCAGCAGGTGGTCGCCGCTGACCGCGGCCGCCGTCACCGGGATGCGCGCGCCTGACGACAGGTAAAAACCAGCCTCTAGTTGGTAATCGCCGCTCGCCAACGTGGCCGGGAGCGCGATCTGAATCTCGTCAATGATCCATTCACCCGCTTGCCAGCGTGTGGTGGGATAGCTGCCTGCGCCCGGCGCGGCGTCTGCGCCCAGGCGATTTTGCCCGGCCGCGTCGAGCAGGTGAACGAAGAATGTCCAATCATCCGTGATGGGCGCAAGGGCGCGCCAGAACAGGCGCAGGTAGATGATGTCACCACGGCGATACGTCGGGTTGAGGTTGAATCCCAAGAGGCGCGCCTGCGCGTTCCACACGGCGTCGCTGGCTATCTGCGGTTGGATGATCGGTAGGGCGCCGATCGGCGCCGCGTAGATCGCGGCATAACGCTGGCCGGCGCGGTCGTTTACCACCGAGTGCGTTTCAATGGCTGGGAAAAGCTCTGGCAGCAGCAAGCGGCTGCGAAAATCCTCGGCTTCGATGACCGCATAGAAACGACGGCGCTGGGCGTCTGGCGAGATGACAAAAATGCGACGGCCATCGAAGGTGGACGGCGACCGGTCGCGGCGCCATGCGAACGCCAGGGTGGTGTGCGTGGCGGGCCGCGGCGTGAGATAAACCTGGCTCGCGGCCGGCAGATCGGTCACGGACTGCGCCAGCTGCCAAAGGCCTTCGTCGAAGGCGTAGAAGAGATCAGGCGACCTGGCCCAACGATCAAAATAGTCGCGGCCCGCGAGGCCGATGGAAACAAGCAGGCAGACGCTGATTGCCGCGCGCAGCCAGAAGCTCGCGCGGCGCCAAACAGGCCATCCTGCGGTGAGCGTCGGTCGCGTGGCAGCCCAATCCCAGGCGGCGGCAAGCCCCAGGCCGGTCAGCAGCGCGACCATGGGTAGGGCGCCCAGGGCGCGACGAAAATGGGGCGCGTACTCGCTCAAAATGGTGGGCGCCAGCATGATGGCGAACACGGCCAAGAGCCAGGCCGCCGTGCGTGTGCGCCAGCGCCATACGGTTAGGCCCAGGCCCAGATAAAAGAAAGGGGCCAGGAACCAATCGAAGACAGGCCGGCCGGGCAGGTTGTTGCGCGGGTCCACGTCGCCGGCCAGGCTGAACATGCCAGCCGTCGCCAGGGTGTGCTGCACGATGGTTTGTAGGGGCGAAGTGCTCCCCGCGCCCTCCGCCACCACGGCAATTTGGCGTGAGCGCAGCAGGACCAGGTCCGGATTGCTGACCCACTGCCAGGCCAGCGGCGCAAAGACCAGCAGCGCGATCACGGCCAGCAGGAGCACATGCCGCGGCCGCAGGGCGGTCGCGGTCACGTCATCGGCCCCAGTCGGCCGCATAAGGCGGGGCCAGAGCCAGGCAATGAACAGAATGGCGGCGACGACAATGGGGTAAAGACGACCGGCTGGATAGGTGTAGGGGCCGAGGCCGGTAAGCACGCCGGCAGTAACCCAGGCCGCCGTGCGGCCGGTGCGCAGGGCTGCCAACAAGGCCCACAGCAGCGGGCACAGGAGCAGCGGCACAAGCCCAGGTTCGTAGCCAATGCGGCTGGCGCTGATCGCCCAAAAAAGCCCGGCTTGCACGGCCGCGCTCCACAAGGGAAGGCTGGCGGGCAGGCGCGGCTGCCAGCGGCGCAGCTCATGCGCCAGCAACCAGACCGCAGGCACCGTCAACAGCCCGATCAGCGCGGCCACCCCGCGCTGCACCACCGGCCCGGCGCCAAAGAGCTTGAACGCAATCGCCGTCAGGTAGATGAAGAGCGGCTCAACGCCGAAGTTACCGGTGAAGAACAACGGACGGTAGGTGGGGTCTTGCAGCAGCCGCCAGGCCTCCAGTCCCTCGAACGCTTCGTCGAAGTGATAACCAGGCGGTGTGCTGTGTAACTGCCAAAAACGCAAAAAGGCCGCCATCGTGATGATGCCGGCCAGCAAAAGGGCTTCGATTCCAAAGTAATTCGCCCGTTGAAACGTCCACCGTCGCATAGCCGAGGGATTTTACCACAGCCTGCGGGCAATCCCCAAGTGAGGCAGGCGCAGGGGGTGCATTTCGAACTGGGTGCAGGCCGGAGGTCCGGCGATTGAAATCGCTGCAACCATCGCCCAGCCCACCTTCGTGGGCCATGCTGCTGAAATGCGTCCGCTACGAGATGCAAGCCCCTCCGGCGCTGTCAGGCCCGATAGGGTCTTCCACCTCGTAGCCCGATCCGTTCACGGTCGGGCG
>CAZEPA010000363.1:0-2386 GCA_964513955.1 uncultured Anaerolineae bacterium
TGAAGAGAATGATGGCCGGGAGCAACAGCAGTGTAGTTTGATGATGCGTCAGGCTGAGACCGAACATGACGGTCGCCGCGTTCAGCCAGCGCCCCGCGCCTGCCTCCGCAGCGCGGTGGGCGGCAGCCCATCGCAGCAGCAGGTAGAAGATGGCAAGCATGAGCACCGCATTGAAGGTGTAGACTTCAGCGATGGTGGCCTGCGACCACCAGGTGGGTGAAACCGCCAGCAGCAGCGCGGCTGCCATGCCGCAAACCTGCCGGCTTACATCACTCTGCTTGGGCAGGACCCGAATCAAGAGATGCTGCGTCACCAGGAAGAAGAGGCCCAACGCGATGCCGCCCCACAGCACAGAGAAGGCGTTGACCCGCGTTGCGGGTTCGGGCCACCAAAAGGTCACTTGCGTCCACAGCCAACCCAGAAGGCCATACAGCGGATAACCTGTCGGATGAATCAGGCCGCCGAGGGGCAGGGCGAATTGCAGTTCACCGGAATCGCCAAAGAGCAGTCCCGGCGCCATCGTGGCCCCATACAGCACCCAGCCGCCCACCATCAGCCCCAGCGCCAGGGTCATTTGCGCGGAGAGTCGAGGCTTCATCATCTTTCCGCTATTCGCCGCCGCTTCCACAATCAGGTCAGCCTTTCCTGGCCCCTCTGGCCTCACTCGACGCGCACCCAATCCAGGGCCAGGGCCAGGGGCCGCGCGTCGCCGCCTACTTTGAGATACGCATCGCCCAGGGCCGTCGCCTGCGCGGCGGCGCCCTTCGGCGCGCCTTGCACACCGACCGCGGCCAAACTGTCGCCGGCGGTCGAATCAGCCGTCACGCCCAACCGCTCCAGGGCCGTACGTGCGGCCGCCGTCAGGTGCCGCGTGGCGTCTTCTTTGGTGGCCACCACGACCACGCGGCCAGCCGGGATCTGCGCCAGATAAGCGGTCAGCGCTTCCGCCTCAAACTCGTTGGCGGCCGTGTCAAAGCCGCGCGTGTCGAGCAGCGCGCCCGTTTTTTCGTTCAACACCGCCAGATTGACCCCGCGGCGGCCAGCCGAGGCATCCACAGTCAACCCGTTTGGCCCGCTCAGCGTGATGAAGGCTTCGCTGAAGGCGTGCACCTCGATGATCACCGGCGCGCGTACGCCCGTCGCGCCGATCATGGCCGTTTCTGGCTGGGCATCGCGCGGGGCCTGCGTCCAGCCGCTGCGCAGGCTGATGGTATTGGGGCCGCGGCGCACTGCGTCCGCGGGCGCGTCAAACGTGATTTCCTGCCAGCCGGGGCTAAGCTCACGCTGCCCCAGGGCATGGCCGTTCCAGTCCACGGCCAGCGTCTGCGCAGGGCCGCCGGGGTAGCTGTAGGGCGTGACGCGCAGCGTCAACTGGAGGTTTCGATCTGCCTGCGGCTCCACCGGCAGGAAGAGCTCAGTCTGGCGGCCGGTCATCCACACGCCGTTGGCGCCGGCCAGATCAGCTTCATCCACATCCCAGTGATCGCCGCGATACGGTAGGGTGTCCTGATTGCCAAAATCAAGTACAAAGGGCAGCGGCGGGGGCGGCGCTTGCACCCGGTAGACCTGCACGCCGTCGGTCTCGAACAGGGGCTGAGGATCAACCGGCAGCACTTGCAGGGCATAGTCACGCGCGGCCTGCCAGGTGTCTGCATAGGGATAGCGCCCTGGCACCGGTGGGTTGACCACCAGGTAACGCACGTTGAGCAGGGTCATCAGGGCCGCGGCCTGGTTGCGTGCAGCCTGATCCAGTGCGGGCGTCGGCGCTTGATACATCTCCAGACCAGTCAACGCCTGGAAGAGCGGTAGGCGCTCGAAATAGTCGAACTTGAAGGGTGGATTGCGCACGGCGTTGCCGCCGATGATCGGCTGACCGTGGACGTGCTGGTACCACTGCACGCGCGTATCTTCAGAACCAAAGACGCGGAAGCCGTTGCGCCAACCCAGCGGCAGCGACAGCACTGCGAATGGCCCTGGCTCCTGCGCTAGTTGACCGTAGACGGTTGGCGGCCGCGTGTCGGTCAGCGGCAGAGGCCAGGCCAGGTGCTCGAAGAGCACCGCGGCGGCCAGCAGCGCGGCCAGAATGGCGGCTAGAGTTCGGCCCGACCGCCAGCCGGCGATCCGCGCACTCAGTTGCTGACTGCCCATGGCCGCCAGCACAGCCAGCGCCAGCATGAGCGGGATGCTGAAACGGTTGGGCGTGCGGTTGGCGTTGATGAACGGCAGATAATGCAGCAGGGCGAACGGCAAGGGAAAGGTGACGCCCTCCGGCAGCAGGTTGTCCAGGGCAAAGCGCCACTGGCCGTTGATTTGCAGCAAAGGGCCGAGCGAGAGCAGCGCGCTGAGCACGGCCAGACCGGCCCAGGCGCGGCCTTCGACAAGCTCA
>CAZEPA010000363.1:2486-5041 GCA_964513955.1 uncultured Anaerolineae bacterium
GGCCCCGTGCCTTCGACAAGCTCAGGCCCCGTGCCTTCGACAAGCTCAGGCCCCGTGCCTTCGACAAGCTCAGGCCCCGCGCGGTGAGCCGGTCGAACCGCAGTCGAGCCGTCGCGTCCCCCGCGCCAGGCCGCCAGCGCAGCCACGAGCGTCAACGCCAGGGTGACGAACCCCACAAAGCCGGTGTTGACGTCGCTGAAGCGTGCGCTGCCGGTTTCCGCGGCGCGCAGCGCCAGCGGCCAATCCTGCCCCAGCAGGGGATGCAGCGCCACGGGCGTGACGAAGCTCGCCAGGTCATTGGAGAGCTTGAGCGCATCGCCCCATCCCTCCAGGCCGTAGCGGCCGCCGACCATCTCGCGCACCGTGGGCACGAGCAGGTAGCCGCTGACCAGCGCAGCGACGACGCCGGCCACGACCAGGCGCGCCAGCTGCTGTCCAAGGCGGGCAATGGGCGAGGCGAGCGCGCCGCGTGCCTGCGGTTGCAGAGGCAGCAGAACCAGCAGCGCCAGCGCCAGGAAGACCGCGAAGGTCATGTCGGTGAGCAGGAGGAAGCCGGTGAAAAGGCCGGCCAGCGCGGCTTGACGCCAGGCCGCACGGCCGTTGGCCTGCGCCGCCTTGAGAAAATAGAGCAGGGCAAACGGCAGCCACTGCACGCTGGCAATGTTGTAATGCCCCAGGGCCTGGTAGATGGCGCGATTGGCGCCAAACGCATAAATCAGCCCGGCCAGCAGCGCGGGGAAGAGCGGCGCGCCCTCGCGTGCGTTGGTGGGCCGCCGCAGCCAGCGAGTCAACAGGAACGCGCCGTAACCGCTCATCACGGTGGCAAACCAGAGCATCAGGTTGCTGGCGAGAGGCACGTTGCCCGCCAATTGCAAGGGCAGGCCCAGCACGGCATGAAACAAGTTGTAGGTGTAGAGGATCAGATCCAGCCCAAGCGGATAGAAGAGCAGATTGGTGTGCAGGGGGCTGCTGTGAAGGTTGAGCACGGCGGTTTTGAACCACCAGGCGCTCCACAAGAAGGTGTATTCATCGAAGGCCCAGGTAGCGCTGCCCGGCGCATGCGTCGTCAAATGAGCCGCCAGGGGATAGGTCAGGGCCAGGGTAAGAATGGAGAATAACGCCAGGGCCGCCCTGTGTGGCCGACGCCTGATGGACGAAAACAAACGCATAGCTGCCTCGCTGCACCAGATGCCGCAATGTTACCACAGGCATGAATGCGTGACAAAGCGGCGCGATGGACTTGGCATCACCGTGCGATCGTCAGGGTCGCCAGCACGGCATGATCGCCCGCCGGCTGCCCGGCCTGGTCCAGGATCGCCATGCGCTGGGCCGTCGGGGCGTGGTACAGCCCGGCGATGAGGGTGACTGGCCCGGCCGGCGCAGTGAGTGGCACGGTCAGGGTGTAAACCTCCGCGCTGCCTTCGCCCGGCCGCCACAGGGACGTAGGGTACTGTCCGTTGGTCGGCTGATGGTCATCCTGCGCCAGGATGGCGCCGTCCGCGGCCAGCAGGTGCACGAACGCGGTCAGATTGAGCGTTAGCGATCCGCTGGCAGCCCAGATCAGCGTCAGGGTCAGCGGTTGACCAGGCTTGATCTGTGTCGGCAAGTCGGTCACGGCCAGGGTCATGCTCTGGGCAAACACGGCCACCGTGCGGCCGGCCGACGCCCCGGCTGCTTGCTGGCGCGGCGCGGTCAGGTCCAGCGGGGCGATGGGCACGCCTGGCTGCAAGCGCGCCTGCGTGCCGCTCTGCCCCGCGCCCTGCACCGGCAGCCAGGCCGTATCGCCCGCGCCAAACGCGCGCACCTGCACCGTCACGTCGTAACGGCTGGGCCGCACGCCCTCGGCCGGCGGGTTGAGGGTGATGAGTTCCTGGAAGGTGTCGCTCGTGCGCCAGCGGTCAGTCGGCCAGCGGCCGTGGGTGGGTGCGTTGGTGTGATCGGCCAGCAGCGCGCCGTCATCGGGATGGCGCAGGGCCACGGTGACGCGCCAATCTTGCGTGGGCCGCTGGACGGCCTGCCAGGTCAGCGTGACGGTGACCGGCTGCCCCGGCGCGTGACGCGTGGCATCCACCTGCGCGTCGAGCAGCGCTAACTCCTCGCCGAAGTAGATTGGCGTCGCGTCCGGGCGCGCCGCTGCCAGCGGCGGCCGGCCGTAGGTTGGGCGCACCAAGCCCAGGGCCGCGGTCAAGGCCAGCAGCAGGGTGGCCGCCGGGATGAGCGCCCACAACGGCCGCCGCGTAGGCCAAAGTCGGCGCGCCAGTTCTTGCAGTCCCGCAGCGAAGCCAATGGCGAGCGGGCCGATCACGGGCCACAACAGCCGCGCCTGATCGGTGCCCAGGGCCAGGCCAGTGTACTTCACCAGCGTGAAGAGCGATAAGGCCACGCTGAGCATCAGCAGGAGAACGGGGCCGCGACGGAGAACGCTTGTCTTCAACAAGCAGCCGCCCAGTGCAGCCAGGCTCAGCACGAGCAGCGCCGTGTACAGCCACGCGGGGTACTCGATCTGCCCGGCCGCGCCAAATTTGCCCCAGAAGGTCTTGAACAGGCCGTTCGCC
>CAZEPA010000364.1:0-5005 GCA_964513955.1 uncultured Anaerolineae bacterium
CCAGCGCCGCGGTCATCGCCCCGCCGCCCGCGCCGACGACGAGCACTTCGGTGGTGTGATCCCAGTTTGTCATGTTCATCTCCGTTGAATTTTATCGGCGGCAATTCCTGTATCGGTTTTGCCAGTGTTTCGATCTGTGACAAATCCGTCATCCCTCGTTCGTAGTAGCGACTTCAGTCGCTCCGCCGTTCGTAGTAGCGACTTCAGTTGCTCCGTCGTTCGTAGTAGCGACTTCAGTCGCTCCGTCGTTCGTAGTAGCGACTTCAGTCGCTCCGTCGGCGCCGTTTTCATCCCTCGTTGTCCCACTGGCGGGGTGAGCGTCTATTGATCTATCTCTGCGCCTCTCGCAAGTTGCATAAGTCAGAAGAGATCGAGCAAGATGCTGGCCAACGCCTCCGGCATGGTGATCATGGCGTCGTGGCCGGTTGGCAGGTGACGGTACGCCCAGCCCAGGTTGTTGAACTTCGTTTCTCCGGCGGCGATGTCTTCAGCTGTGGCTCCTTCGGCGCAGGAAATGTAGGTGCGGGGAATGGCGCGGGCGGCGGAATCCGTCAGGCGGATGGGCGTGGTCAGCGGCTTGCGCGGGTGCGGGGTCAGTTTCGACCGAAACCAGGCCAGGTCTGCGCCCGTGATGCCGAATGTCCAGTCGGGGATCGGTTGAATTCGCTGCTCGTCGCCAGGCGCTACGGCGTTTTGCAGGATGAAATCCCAGGAGTCGCCGATCAAGTCCTTGAGCGCCTTGCCGTCTGCGGCCAGCGGCCCATCCAGGTTGACCAGATGGGCGATGCGGTCGGGGATGCGATCGGCGATGATGGGCGCCAGGGTGCCGCCGAAGCTGTGCCCAACCAGGATGGCGGCGTGCAGATCCTCGTACTCGAACAGGTTGACAATATCCTGAATGTGGGTGTTCAAGTCAAGGTCGGCGTACTGCACATGCACGCGTTCGCCCAGTCCTGTCAGCGTGGGGGTGTAAACCTCATGCCCGGCGGAGCGCAGCAGGGGCGCCACCTTCTGCCAACACCAGCCGCCGTGCCACATACCGTGAAGAAGAACGAAGACCGTCATACAAACTCCTGATTCGTTTTTACCTGATCTGAATTCCAAAATGCTCGCTCAATGCGCGGACGAAAGCCTGCTCGCCCTCGATCGGCGTTTCCTCCCGTTGACCGTGCCGCGTGACGATCAAGGCGTCGTTGGTGAGGCTGATCCTGCCATCCTCTGTCGCGCGGGAGCAAATGCGCCCCTGCACAAAGTAGGATGCGGGCGCGGTCTCGTAGTAGACGCACGCGTCGCGGAAGTCGTCCAGCGTCAACGGGTCGAGGCGGAAGATGTACTCGTCGTACCACTCGCCCGTTTCGAGAAGTCTCTGTAACAACCAGCGATCGTCTGCGCGGGCGATGCGGTACGTTGCTCCCACACCGTGCTGCTCGCCATCGAAATCCAGGCGCAGCGGCAGGCGGGACGAGTCGCCAAAGCCCACGTCTGCGATCCAGCGTTCTTCGAGCTGAATCAACAGGGTGAGATGGTCAATCTCCGCAGGGATGCCGCCGTGCAGGACGTTGGCCGAGAAGATGGTGACAGCGAAGCCCAGCCGACGGAGCAAGCCGGCAAACAAACCATTCAATTCATAACAGAATCCGCCGCGCCGATGGACGACGATTTTCTCGAACAACGCCGCTTCATCCAGGACGATGCGCCTGTTGAGGTGGATATCGAGATTCTCGAACGGGACAGCGAGCAGGTGGGCGCGATGCAAGGCGCGCAGGGTCTCGATCGTCGGTTCGGTGGAGCCGCGATAATTGATGCGGTCAAGATAGGCGGAAACGTCCATCATACGCTAAAGAGGTTGCCTCACGGTTCCAACCGGCGCGCTCGTGCGATCAGACGATCTCCACCGCACACTCGACCGGCATGACCCGCGTCAACGGCTCGCCCACGGGCGAATGCTTCAGCGCCCAGGCCACGATCGCGTGCAGCGTCTCGGCGGAGACGCCATCGCCGCCGATGCGGATGCCGATCTGCATGTGCAGCGGGCCGGCCGGCACGGCGTCATCCATGCCCATCATGCCGCGGTCGTCCGAGGTGCTGCCCACGCGCACCTCCAGCGTGGAGAGTTCGACGCCGAGCTGGGCCGCGCGCAGGGCGATCATCACCGCCTCGCAACTGGCCAGGGCGGCGCGCATCGTCCAGCCGGGCGAAGGGAAGGCGGCGCCGCCGCCCAGGGCTTTGGGCATGTCGCAGAGCAGCGTCTGGCCGTCGGGGCCGACCGCACGGGTGCGCAGCCCATCTTCGATCACGGCCACTGCTGCCTTGTCGGCGCCGATGGTCTCGTTCGGGTGCTCGGCGTAATAGGCAAGCACGCCTTGCACAGCTTCACGGATGTGGGTTTGGGTAGACATGGTGTAAGCTCCTTGTGAGGAAAGTGATGAGAAAACGAACTCAGAAACGTACAGCAGCGCTGGTTCATGTCGTGAATACTCCGTTCTCGATGATGGCCTGGCCGTCAATCTCCAGCGTCGGCTGACCCACCACGCCGTCAATGTGCGTGGCGGCGACATTCTTGCCGCCGAGGAAGTCGTTGCGCCCGACGGCGACGTGAATCGTGCCCAGGACTTTCTCGTCGGTGATGATGTTGCCCTGCAAGCGGGCCAGCGGGTTCGCGCCGATTCCCAGTTCGGCGATGACGCGCGCCGCCTCGCCGTGCTGGGCAAAGGCGTTCTGCAAGAACTCGGCGCCGGCGCCGCCGGCAACCTGCGCCACGCGGCCCTGCGCGAAGATGACCCGCACCGGCTCAGAGAGCAACAGCCCCGGCAGGCATTTGTCAATCACCAGCACGCCCTCGGCGCTATCTTCGACCGGCGCGATGTAAATCTCGCCTGAGGGAAGATTACCAAACACGCCCCGCCCGCGCAAGATGCCCGTGTCCGCTCTCCATTCCCTGCCTTCGAGCGACAATCGCAAGTCCGTTCCCAGCGCGGTGGTGATGCGCGCGCTGGAACTGCCCCGCAACCACTCCGCCAGCGACGACGTGAAGGCGGCGATTTGCTTGTAATCGGCGCTCATCTCCAAATCCAGAATGCCCTGGTCAATGAAGGCGCCAATGCCCGCCCGCGCCGTCCCTTTGACGATGGCGGCTTTACCCCCGTTCCACGCCGGTATTTCTTTGGCTGTGTCCATCGCCGCCAGCAACAGGATGATGGCGTCCACCTCGGTCATCAGATTCAGCAGCGCGGGTGGATAGGCGGCAAGCGGGCGGCTTGCCTTCGGGAAGGTGTAACTCCACAACTCGGCGGGATCGGTCTGCGCGGCTTCGGCAAGCAGCGCATCGCGCGCATGGGCGAGCGGCTCATCCACCACCACGAGCACCTTCTCCCCGCGCTGCAAGCCCATGCAGGTGTGGATGACATTCTTGACCCATGGCGGCGTCATGGTTTTTGTTGGCATCATCGTCTCTCCTTGTCGCGCAACGCGTCCGTTACATGGTGTCCATGCTTGCTTCCAGCGGGGATCAGGTCGCAGTCAGGTTTATGGTTCGTTTGCCTCCTGCAAAGTCCATTCGCGTCTGGCGCGCTGCCAGGACGAGTACGCATGGTTGCTGTCGTCTGCGCCTCTCGCAAGTTGCATAAGTCAGGACAACATGATACAATCCGCAGTGCAATGTCAAAATTTTGCCAAATTACGACAACTCATTGTCATTTTTTAGGAGCATTGTGATGTACACACGCCTGCTCGAAGCGTCAATCGAGAACTATCTCTTTCGCGGACGTGTGATCGTGCTTTATGGTGCGCGACGCGTCGGCAAAACCACATTGGTGAAACACATCCTGTCGAAACACGCGCAGCGCCGGACTCGTTACCTGAACTGTGACTTGCTCTCGGTTCGCAACGCGCTGCAGATCGAGGAAGCGGCCGTGCTCAAAGCATTCCTGGGCGAGCAAGACCTGGTTGTGCTCGATGAAGCGCAACAGATCCAAAATATCGGGCGCATTCTCAAGATCCTGGTTGATGAGTTTCCAGAAATGCAGGTGATTGCCACTGGTTCTTCCTCGTTTGGCTTGGGCGTCCGGACGGCTGAGCCGTTAACCGGGCGAATGGTTCGTTTGGAGCTTTACCCACTGTCGTTGGCGGAACTGGCCGGCGACGCGGGTTACAGCGCGGTAGAACCACGGCTGGACTTCATGTTGCGCTACGGGGCCTATCCCTCCATCATCAATCTTTCGGAGACAGAGGCGCGGGTGGCGCTCGATGAACTGGTCTCGAATTATCTCTATCGTGACGCGCTTGCGTTTGTTGGCATGCACAAGTCCACTGTACTACTCAAGCTACTGGAATTGTTGGCTCGACAGATCGGCCAGGAAGTCTCGTACTCTGAGTTGGGACAGGCGCTCGGAATAGACCGCCGCACCGTGATCACATATATAGACTTGTTGGAGCAATGTTTTATTCTCTTCCGTCTCGGCGCCTTCAGCCGTAATCTACGCAAAGAGGTGACGAAATCGGTCAAGATCTATTTCTACGATCTGGGAGTGAGAAACGGCATCATCCAGAACTTTGCCCCCCTTTCGTTGCGCACAGATATCGGTTCGCTCTGGGAAAATTTCTGCATTGTCGAACGGTTGAAATTTCTGCATTATCGTCAAAAGTTTGTCGGTCAATATTTCTGGCGTACATACGATCAAAACGAGATTGACTACGTGGAGGAAGCGGACGGCATGCTCACCGGCTACGAGTTCAAGTGGAGTCCAACGGCCAAACTCAAAGAACCGGCCGACTTCTTGCAAGCCTACCCTGGCAGCCGGGTAGAGAAGATTGACCGCAGCAACTACTGGCGCTTCTTGCTGGCGTGATACAGAGTGACTGGGCCAATCGCTGTCAGCCGGCCGGCGTTGTTGATGAGCAAATCTCCGTGCGATCTCGCGCCCGAAGCCACGTCCGCCGCCCGTGATGATGGCCACCTGTCCGGCCAGTTCGGACGGTATGGTTTTCATGAATCCATCCCCTGGCG
>CAZEPA010000365.1:0-4998 GCA_964513955.1 uncultured Anaerolineae bacterium
GGTGCTCAACCTGGCTGGCCCCGGCGGGCTGAACGCGCCCGGCGGCGGGCCGCTCATCTCTACAGGCATCATGGTCATCTACGCCGACGACGAATCCTTCTCGTTCATGACGCCGCAGGGCCACATGTTCGCGGGCATGATCACCTTCAGCGCAGAGCAAGAGACGAACCCCGCCAGCGGAGCCGAGCAGGCGGCGAACGCCGCCAGCGGAGCTGAGCAAGCGGCGATGACCATCTGTGTCCAGGTGCAGGCGTTGGTGCGAGCCAGCGACCCCATCTACGAGATCGGCTTCCGCCTGGGGCTGCTGAAACAAGAGGACATCTTCTGGAAGCAAACGCTCACTGCATTGGCCGACTTCTTCGGCGTGCAGGGCGAGGAGCCTGACCTGAAGATCGTACTCGTGGATCCGAAGGTGCAGTGGGCGCAGGCAAAAAATGTGTGGCACAATTCGGCCGTGCGCACCGGGCTTTACATACTGGCCGCCCCCGTGCGCTGGCTGCGCCGTCAGATGGCTTAGCCTTTGGGACGCTTCATGGCTGCAAAGAAATCCTATGATGCCGTCATTATCGGCTCAGGCCCCAACGGCCTGGCGGCCGCCATCACCCTGGCGACCGCCGGCCGCCGCGTCCTGGTGATCGAGGGCCGCGAGACGATCGGCGGTGGCACACGCTCCGCCGCGCTGACCCTGCCGGGCTTCGTGCATGACGTCTGTTCTGCGATCCATCCGCTGGGCGTGGCTTCCCCATTTTTCCGCCATCTGCCGTTGGTAAAGCACGGCCTGGCGTGGGTCTTTCCGCCCGCCGCCATTGCGCACCCGTTGGACGACGGCAGCGCGATCCTGGTCGAACGCGGCTCGACTGAGCTCGCCGAAGTCTCGGTTGAGGCCACGGCCGCACAGCTCGGCCCCGACGCCGCGGCTTACCGGCGGCTGATGGGGCCGCTGGCCGCGGACTGGCGCAACGTGCTCGGCGAGATGCTTGGCCCGCTGCGCTTCCCGCGCCATCCCATCAGCCTGGTGCGCTTCGGCCTGCCGGCCCTGCTGCCCGCAGCCAGCCTGGCGCGGCTGCTATTTCGCGGGGAGCGCGCCCGCGCCCTCTTCGCAGGCATGGCGGCCCACGCCATGCTGCCGCTGGAATGGCCGGCGACCGCGGCATTCGGGTTGGTTCTGGGCATCCTCGCCCACGCGGTGGGTTGGCCCCTGGCCCGCGGCGGCTCGCAGCGCATCGCCGACGCGCTGGCCGCGCACCTGGGTAGCCTGGGCGGCGAGATCGCGACCGGGCAGTGGGTGGAGCGCCTGGATGATTTGCCGCCTGCGGCCGCCGCCCTCTTCGACGTCACGCCGCGCCAGCTGGAGAGCATCGCCGGCAGCCGCCTGCCTGCGTCCTATCGGCGCAAGCTGCGCGGTTACCGCTACGGCCCAGGCGTCTTCAAAGTGGACTACGCGCTGGACGGGCCGGCGCCGTGGCGGGCGCCCGACTGTCTGCGGGCCGGCACGGTTCACCTCGGCGGCACGCTGGGTGAAATCGCGGCGTCCGAGCATGCGATCTGGCGTGGAGAACACGCGGCGCACCCCTATGTCCTCTTTGTGCAGCAGACCCCGTTCGATCCGACGCGCGCGCCCGCGGGCAAGCACACCGCCTGGGCCTACTGTCACGTGCCGCATGGCTCCACTGTGGACATGACCGGTGCGATCGAGGCCCAGATCGAACGCTTTGCACCCGGCTTTCGGGATCGCATCCTGGCGCGCAGCACGTTCAACGCCGCGGAGATGGCCGCGTACAACCCTAACTACATCGGCGGCGACATCAACGGCGGTGTGCAGGACCTGCGCCAGCTCTTCACGCGGCCGGTGGCGCGCGTGAACCCCTACACGACCCCGGCCAGCGACATCTACCTCTGCTCCTCCTCGACGCCACCCGGCGGCGGTGTGCACGGCATGTGCGGGTATTGGGCCGCGCGTGCCGCGCTGCGCCGCGAACCTTAGACGCCCGGTTTGGCGCAGCCAGGTCAGTTGTCCCATCGCAGGCGAGTCCGCCTATGCCCAACACCTCCCTCGCGCAAAAACACAGCCTGCGGATATCAATCCGCAGGCTGTGATAGTGGGCGGGTAGGGGCTCGAACCCTAGACCTCACGGATGTGAACCGTGCGCTCTGACCGACTGAGCTACTCGCCCTGACTGCGGCGAGTATACCATCATTTCCGGTGCACGGCAAATTTTCGCCCGTGACCATCCTCCCCGCGCAGCAGTCAAAGGACTTGGACGCGCTTTCAGAATGCGGCGCAAAAGAATGAATTGACAGCGCCGTAGCTGACAGGTATAATTGGGCCACTTGCGCCCCACAACTGCCTACTTGATTCCGTGACTATCAAGCAGCGGCTGTGCTTTGTAACGTTCGCGCCAAAGCATTAACTCACTGCCTGTGTAACTCAACCCGACGGGGCTGAATACTCATCATGTGAAAGGAGCGACTCTATGCCGGATAAAGATGCTGCGGTTATTGCAGCCGTCGCCAAAGGCCTCGAAGGGGTCATCGCCGCGGCGACCTCCATTAGTTCCATTGACGGAACCGCCGGCCGCCTGACCTACCGCGGTATTCCCATCGAAGAATTGGCTGCCAATTCGTTCTATGAGGAAGTGGCCTATTTCCTGTGGAATGGCCAGCTGCCGACGCAGGCCCAGTTGGACCAGTTTATGGCCGACTTAGTCTCTATGCGCACGCTTCCAGACAACATCGTGTCGGCTCTCAAACTTTTCCCTGCGAATTCCTCTGGTATGGATTTGCTGCGCACGGTGATCTCGCTCCTCTCCGTGAGCGATCCTGATGAGGAAAATAACTCGCAGGAATCGAACCGACGCAAGGCGCTGCGCCTGATGGCTCTGTTCCCTTCCATCATTGCCGGTTTCCACCGCGTGCGCAACGGGTTGGAAATCGTCCCGCCTGATCCGACCCTGGGCCACGCCGCGAATTTCCTCTACATGCTGACCGGCGAGAAGCCTGATCCAGTCAAGGTCAAAGGCATTGACCTGTACCTTGTTCTGCTGGCTGATCATGGCTTGAACGCATCCACCTTCACGGCCCGCGTGATTGCTGGCACCGAAGCAGACATGTACGCAGCCGTCACCGGCGCGTTGGGCGCGCTGAAGGGGCCGCTGCATGGCGGCGCCAACCAAGGCGTGATGGACATGCTCGACGAAGTCGGCAGCCTCGACCACGTGGACGCCTGGTTCGACGCCACCATGGCGGGCCAACGCCGCATCATGGGTATTGGTCACCGTGTCTATAAGACCGAAGATCCGCGCGCACGCGTGCTGCGCCGCGTCTCTGATGAGATGGGGTACGCGGTGGGGAAGCATGACCTGCACGAGATGGCGCTGCGCATCGAGCAGCGTGCGTTGTCGCATCCCCATTTTGTGGAACGCAAGCTGGCGCCCAATGTAGACTACTACTCTGCCACGGTTCTTTATTACGCCGGGATTCCGTTGGACCTCTTTACGACCATCTTTGCCATGAGTCGTATCGTGGGTTGGACTGCACACCTGATCGAACAGTATGCGGATAATCGTCTGATCCGCCCGCGTGCGCAGTACATCGGCCCTGATTACCAGCCGTACATCCCAGTGACTGAGCGCACGGTTGAGAAGTTGGCCGAAGTGGCTCAGTCTATTCACATCAGCATGAGCCAGTCGTAAACCGCGACCTTGCCATTGATGGCCGGGTCGCGTATCCAGTCCCGCTGGCAGGCCAGCGGGACTTTAGTTTTTCGCCGAGGGTTGAAGATAGACCATGTCTTTTATGTCTAAGTTGTTCGGGAAAAAGAATGCCCAGCCCCCCGCCGCGACCGCGCCGCCGGTCCCCGCGCCGGCCGCTGGTCTGCCTGGCAGCGCGGTTTCGCCCAGCGGAAAAACGCCGCCCCTACGTATCGAGATTGATCGTCGCTGCTGTACGGCGATGGGCGACTGCATGCGTACAGCGCCAGGCGTTTTCGAAATTGATGAGCACGGCATTGCAATTGTCGTGGACGCGGCGGCTGCCGATCGCGAGCGCCTGATCTTGGCCGCGGAAAACTGCCCCACACAGGCTATTCGCTTGTACGAGCTGCAGGGTACACGCGTCTATCCCGATTGGATGGACACGGTTGGCAGCGCCGGCGGCGGCGGGGCGGCGTTGGGATGATCGGCAGAACACCCCGTTTGCCCATCACCGGCCGCGATTGAAGGGTACGGTTCAAGAGCATGACAGCCACGATTAGCCAACTCAATGTGTCGCGCGGCGGCGTTCCCAAGCTGCCGCAGGCAGCCGTGCGCGTCACGCGCCAGGGTCTGGAGGGCGACCGTCAACGCGACCTGGTTCACCACGGCGGCCCAGACCGCGCGGTTTGCCTTTTCTCGCTCGACCTGATCGAGGCGCTGCAGCGCGAAGGTCATGCGATCTTCCCTGGCGCAGCCGGCGAGAATATCACTGTAGTCGGACTTGATTGGGCAGCGCTGCACCGCGGGCAGCGCCTGCGCCTGGGCGCAGATGTCTTGCTTGAACTGACCGATTTTGCCAACCCATGCAGCAATTTGACTCGGTATTTTGTGGACGGCGCGGTCCAGCGGATTTCGGCCCGCGTCCATCCTGGCTGGAGCCGCTTCTATGCACGCGTGCTGGCAGAAGGCGCGCTGCAAGTGGCCGATCCGGTGCTGCTGGAGTCGCTTGATAGGAGAGAGTAATGGATTACGATGTCTTGGTCGTTGGCGCCGGTATGACCGGCGTGATGGCCGCGCTGCGCCTCCATGCGTTGGGTCAACGCGTGCGCCTTGTGGACAAAGGGCGCAGCGTGGGCGGGCGCATGGCTACCCGACGCGTCGGCCCAGGCTTTGCCGATTTTGGCGCGCAGTTCATCACTGCGCATGATGCCAGCTTTACTGGCTTGCTGGCGCGCTGGGAAGAGGCGGGTCTGGTCCGTCCCTGGGCCGCCGGCTTCGCCCAAGGCAGCCTGCGCCCCAGCCCTGA